>QMQS01000095.1 GCA_003650585.1 Candidatus Woesearchaeota archaeon | reverse complement strand
GTGCCGTTTAGGTTGCTTCCACGAGGCACTGGCTGCAAACTCCTTTCGTCTAATATGAGTTACATAGGTAGCAACTCGGGCAGGTTGGCATTGGCACTCTCAATCGGCGAACCTGGCTGGGCATCTTGGGACCTTGCAAGGCATGTTTACAGGGTCAAAGGACTTCATGAGGTTTACGGCTCTCGAAGTAATCCCAAAGCAAGGGCTTATCTAACTCTTCTCGCTGAGAGACTACTGCTGGATATGGACTGTTTTGGGAGCAACACACAGCTCCACTCCCCTGATGCTCTCTTTATTATATCTCGCAATCCCTCAGAAGAGCCGAGGTATGTTAAGTATGAAGTGCTGGAGGGAGAGCCTGCATTGAGAGTGCTCGAGCAGGTGCTCATAGTCAATCCAATCTACCATAGTTCAACCTTTTGGGCAGTTGATGAGAGAGAGCACAAAACCAGAGTGGGTTTGCTTATGGATGCAATAACAAAGCCACCTGTTGTGCTAAAACTCGAGTTGAGTGCTGAGAAGGGTCCACTGCCGATTGAGGCTGCTGCTGAAACTATAGAAAGAGTTTTGCTAGGCTAACTTTGCCTCCAACTTCAGCCCAAACCTCTCTGTGGCTAATTGTTTTGGTTTGCCGTACACTATGCTTCTTGCCCGTGTGGTATGCCTAATGGTTGCTTCAAAATCGCTAAGCTTTTGCTGCTTGGTTTTCTCAAGCACCAACAGCGCTAACTCTGTCTTCAAACTCAACCCCTGCATTGACTTTAGCTTTCTCACCCTAGCGATTATGTCAACAACCCAATCGCCATGCTTTTCAATAGTGGTATCAACCAATGCTTTGGAATACTTGGGCCAGCTGCAGAGGTGTATGCTCTTTTGCTTCTCGTGTTTGATAAAATGGGCATGGTAAATCTCCTCTGTTACATGCGGTAGCAATGGGGCAATCAACTTTAGCAATGTTAGGAGCACAGTGTAGAGTGTATACTTGGCACTGAGTTTTGCTTCATTCTCCTCCTCAGAGTACAACCGCCACTTTATCATCTCTAGGTAATTGTCGCAGAAGACATGCCAGAAGAAGTCTTCCACCAACTGCTTGGTCTTTGAGAACTCATACACCTCAAAGCTATCAGTGCTCTGCTTAACAATTGCTTGGAGTTTGCTTAGAATCCATTTATCAACCGGGTCAAGCCTCTTGGGCTTAACACTTGGCTTATAGTCAGAGAGGTGCATTATGGCAAACCTCGAAGCGTTCCAGAGTTTCGTGAGGAATTTCTGACCAGTGACAAGCTCTTTCTCTTGGTATGGCAAATCCTCACCCAGTTTTGATGAGGCAGCCCAGAACCTCAGGGCATCAGCACCAAACCTCTCTAGCACAGTATCAGGGTGTACAACATTGCCCTTGGATTTGGACATCTTATCGCCATGGGGATCTAAAACAAACCCGTTTATCATGGCATGCCCCCAGGGTAGTTTTTTCTCGTGCAGGTAGGACTTCACTATTGTGTTAAAGAGCCAGAACGTTATTATATCATGACCATTGCTTCTGAGCGAGAAGGGGAATATTTTGTTGAAGAATTTCTCATCCTCACACCACTTTGCTGGTATGAAGGGTGTTAATGAGGAGGTTGCCCAGGTGTCTAGCACATCCCTCTCTGGCACGAACTCCTTGCAACCGCACTTTGGGCATTGCTTCACCGGTGGTTTGTCCACGAGTGGGTCAACAGGTAATTGCTCTTTGTCTGCCAGAATCTCTGCATCGCACTTAGCACAGTACCAGACAGGTATTGGAATGCCAAAGTAACGCTGCCTAGATATGCACCAGTCCCATCTCAACCCCTTAACCCAATTGTCATACCTGGCTCTCATATGTTTTGGGTACCATTTTAGCTTTCTACCCAGCTCCAGGAACTTGTCCTTTAAATCTAGGTAGCGTATGAACCACTGCTTTGATACAAGGAACTCTATTTCAGTACCGCAGCGTTCGTGAACATTAACGAAATGGCTTATTGGCTTTTGTGCCACAAGCATATTGCTTGCCTTGAGGTCTTTGATGATTGCCTTCCTTGCCTCTGCTATTTTCATCCCTTGGTATTTGCCGGCAAGTTGGTTCATCCTACCGTCTTTGGTTATAGATATCCTGAGGGGGAGGTTGTGCTCCAGATACCACTCAACATCTGTTTGGTCACCAAAGGTGCAGCACATCACTATGCCTGTGCCCTTCTCCATATCCACTCTCTTGTCTTCTAATATGGGCACCTCTAAATCAAAGAGTGGCACCTTGGCTTTCTTGCCTTTTAGGTTTTTGTAGCGTTTGTCTTGTGGGTGATAGAACACTGCCACACATGATGGTAGCAACTCTGGCCTAGTTGTAGAGATTATCAGCTGCTTTGAGCCCACCATGAACACAATATCATTGAACACAGAGCTAAACTGCTTGTCCTTTAGCTCTACCTGTGCAATTGCTGTCTGGCATTCTGGGCACCATATTATTGGTGCCTCTTTTCTGTATTCTCGCCCCATCTCATATATTTCAATAAAACTCAGTTGGGACATACGCTGCACGCGCTTGTCTATTGTTCTATAGCTTAGGTTGAGGTCTGGTGATATACCCAAGCTTAGGAATTGGTTGAGCATATATTCCTCTGTCTCCTTGGTTTGCTCGAGGCATAGTTTTCTAAATTCTTCTCTTGGCATGTCCTCTGCCTTTACCCCTGCCTTTTTCTCAACAAACCTCTCTGTGGCTAAGCCATTGTCATCAAACCCCCAGGGGTAGAAAATCTCCTCGCCTTTCATCCTATGATAGCGCATGATGAAGTCTGCTTGAGAATAAGCCATGGCATGGCCTATGTGCATTGTGCCTGAGACAGTTGGTGGGGGCGTGTCCAGAGAGAAGATCTTTTTCTTTGTTTTTGGATTAAAGCTGTAAATGCCCTCCTTGTGCCACCAATTACGCCATTTCTCTTCTACAGCCCTAATATCGTATCGTTTTGGGATATCCATATGAGTATCACCACTGAGAAAGCCATTGAATCATACCACTAAAGTCAGGGGTTTCATAAGTGTTTAGGGTAGCCAAAGAGGGTTTATAAAGGTTGCGTAAAACAGGGCAAAATTATTAAAGCCGTATTGAGCAACATAGCACCATGGCAAGGATAGCAATTGTTGACAAGAAGAAATGCTCGCCAGAGAATTGTGGGCACTTTTTGTGCATAAGGGTGTGTCCTGTTAACAGGCGCGGTGACGAGTGCATTGTTGAGTGGGAGGACCACAAACCCTCTATTGATGAGAAGATATGCATAGGGTGTGGTATCTGTGTAAAGAAATGCCCCTTTGGGGCTATCTCTATAATCAACCTCCCAGAGCAACTCGACAAGCCCCCAATACACTGCTATGGCAAGAACGGCTTCCACCTGTTTAACCTGCCAATGCCAATATTTGGTAAGGTTGTGGGGATTATAGGAAGGAATGGTATTGGTAAGACCACTGCTATTAACATCCTCTCTGGATTACTCAAGCCCAATCTCGGTAAGCCGAGACACAAAGCCAAACTCAGCGAGCTTGTTGAGTATTTCAAGGGCACAGAGTTGCACAACTACTTTGAGAAACTAGAGGCAGGAGAGATAAGAGTGGCAGTGAAACCCCAGCAGGTTAGTTTGATACCAAAGCACTTCTCTGGCACTGTGCGTGAGTTGCTGAAGAAGATGGACGAGAAGCACCAAATTGAGGGCATAGTCAAGCAACTAAACTTAATCGAGGTATTGGACAGGCACCTAAACCAGATTTCAGGCGGGGAGTTGCAGAAGGTGGCAATTGCTGCCTGTGCCCTAAAAAAAGCCCAGGTTTATTTCTTTGATGAGCCAACCTCTTACCTGGATGTGAAACAGAGGATTCTGGTTAGCAAATTCATCCGGGGCTTGGCTGATGAGAACACAGCAGTGGTTGTAATCGAGCACGATTTGATACTTTTAGATTATATGACTGACTTGGTGCATATAACCTTTGGCGAGCCCTCTGCTTATGGTATTGTGTCTGGATTGAAGTCAACGAGAGAGGGTGTGAATGAATACCTCAGCGGGATGCTGAGGAAAGAGAACATTCGCTTCAGAGCCAACCCCATCACCTTTGATGAC
>QMQS01000094.1 GCA_003650585.1 Candidatus Woesearchaeota archaeon | reverse complement strand
CTGCAAATACAATCTCAAAGACGCCCTCTTATGCTTTAAACTCTGTTAAACAATTATGCCAGATAATGTGGAGTTTGTTAAGTTAACAGGTATGACCCCATTTCAGGTGTGCCGTTCAAGATACTCAAAGCTTGTTGAAGGCTACCTAATTTCAAAAGCCTATGAATTGGGCGTTTTAGTGCCTTCTATGCCCACTCACGATGATGTTAGAGAGAGAAGGCAATCCTCATACAAGGGGGCGTTTGTGTATGAGCCCAAACCTGGCTTGTATGAGAACATAGCTGTGTTTGATTTTAGGAGTTTGTATCCAACCATTATAGTGGCTCACAACATTTCACCAGAGACACTCAAATGTGAATGCTGTAAAACAGCAACAGTGCCAGGGAGAAATGATTTGTGGTTCTGCACCAAGGTGAAGGGTTTCATACCTACTGTTATCCGAGAACTCATCACAAGAAGAATGAGGTTAAAGAGGATTATGAAGGAGCAGAAGCAGGGGGTAGAGGTCTTGAGGGCGAGAGATTATGCTCTAAAAACACTTGCCAACTCTATGTATGGCTACCTTGGCTTTTTTGCATCCAGGTGGTACTCATTTGAGAGTGCCTTGAGCATCACTGCGTATGGAAGGTTTTACCTCAACATGGTGATTGAGAGGGCGAAGAAACACGGGTTTAATGTAATTTACGGAGACACAGACAGCATATTCCTTGAGTTGGGGGAACACAAGCTTGAGGAAGCATTGGAGTTTGTGAATGGCATTAACTCCGAGCTTCCTGAAATGATGGAACTAAAGTTTGAGGGGTTTTATCCGAGGGGGATATTTGTTAGCATGAAGGACACTTCCATGGGGGCAAAAAAGAAGTACGCACTGGTGAACAAAGAGGGCGAGATAACTGTAAGGGGGTTTGAAACTGTAAGGCGAAATTGGTCACTCTTAGCAAGAGAGGCACAGATGAGGGTGCTTGAGATAGTTCTCAAGGATAAAGACATAGAGAGGGCAGTGGAGTATATTAAGGAGCTTATTAAAAGGGTTAAAAGCAACCAGGTGAGCAAGGAAATGATGGTCATAAAAACCCAGATTCAAAAGCCAATCTCAGAGTACGAGAGCATTGCCCCACACGTTGCAGTTGCCAAGAAACTAATTGAGAGGGGGCAGAAAGTTGAGATTGGGGACATCATTGAGTATGTTATTATTAATGGCTCAGGGAGGATTGGGGATAGGGCAGAGCCGGCAGAATTTGTTGAAGAACCAGATTATGATGCTGAGTATTATGTGAAAAACCAGATTCTTCCAGCAGTGGATACAATATTTAGAGAGCTCGGCGTAGATATAGCAGAAGAAGTTGCATCAAAAGACCAGAGCAAGCTAAACAAGTTCTTTTAGCTATATCCTGAATGTAAATTTAGGATTTTAAAGTAATAACATTTAAAAACTAAGGGACATTATCAAAAGACTATGAAGAAAGGGTATGTGCTTACTCCTGAGAAGCTTGACCAATATGTAAGGAGGCGCCTCTTCCCTGAAGGTGCCTCTATAGACTTCATACGGCATCAGGAGGGAGTACACCTCCACCTTGCCACACTACCCTCTGAATTGGAGAGAAGGTTACAGGAAGAGGGAATAGAAGCCGAAAGGATACACCAAACCAATCCCCGTGAGGCTATTTACAATGATGGCAGGAATACCTATGTAGCACTCAGTGGGGGTATCTCTCGGATGCAAAGGTACTTAGACATGAAACGCTGGGTGGAAGAGTGTGTGGCTCAGATGCCTCAGTATAGGGGCACAAATATAAGGTTTCAGCACCATTACTACAATGACAGCTGTGAGGACACTTTCGCGAGATTTAACCAACTGGATTGGGAGCTAATAAAAGAGGTAATGAGCCACAAAGAGTTCATTGAGGGATTGATAGGGGTATTGTTCAATTCTGTCAGAATAGTAAGAGAAGCATTTACAAATGCGGGTGTAAGCAGTTCGGATTTTTACAGGGGTGAAGGGTGGTTAGCCAAAGAGTATCTTGCTTACCAGTTCATCAGGCTACCAAGAGGAGTAGTGCTAAACTTTGATTACTCCTACGGCTCTCAGGTGGGCTCTATTATGGAAAAACTCGCAAAGAGCATCCATAGGAGAGTGGAGGAACACGAAATTGACGGAAGAACCATTACATTCGGGTTATTTGGAAAAGCAGGGGGTTTGGCTCCCAACCTTGGACTTGGGGCTTTAGTAGCACCCAATGGTTACATAGCCAACAGAAGGCTTATAGAAGTAGAGAACCAGCTAACCAAAAGCCAGCTCTCAGAAGATTTGGTAATAGGGCCCAATCTACCTCAAAGGAGTGTGATAAAACAAAAACTGGGGGAGCTTGAGGAAGGAAGGCGTAGAGGGGCTATAATGGTAGAAATGGAAATGAAAGATGCGGTGGCAGCAATTGAACACATACGCAATTGGGGTTGGTTGGAGGATGCAAGATTTATGTATGGTGTAGTAATCTCAGATTTGCCCCTCAGAGGACTAACAATTGAACAGGAAGATATTGAGCAAGAGGAAGTGGGCTTAATAAGAGTTCTAAAGGGCATGCTAAAGGTGTTTGATAAGGGCTGATGAATAACCAAAAAAACTTTACCCTAAGAAACACTCTCACCCCTAGCTTCTGAATAGGCCCTCTTATATTCATCCAAAATAATAACACTGGGCAAACGGATTGCTCTAAGAACCTGCTCAATACTAAACCCTCACAACCCTTAGCGGTTGTGATGAGACATACACTTCCACTCTATCATTTGGTGCGAGTTTATGGGTGGTGTAAGCCAACGAGTCAAATACTAGCTCCACCCCTGGCCTAAGTGGAGTTACCTTTGTGATTGTATCGGCTGGAACAGTGATTGAGTGCCATTTGTATTTGAGCCGCTTCTCAAAAGGGTCTATAGCAGCAATCCCATACGCTTTGAGCTTTGGATGAATTCTGTGTCCATTTGTCAAGCTTGTGAACCAGGCAGTGCTACCTCTCGCAGTGGCTACTATTAACCCAGAACCGATGAAATACTCCGACACATCAAGAAACTCAACATTAATATGAACAGTACCATAAAACCTCTTAGGACCAATAGCAACTTCATTTAGGGCAAGGTAAGGAAGCTCTGTGCCATTAACCCTCGCACCAAGCCTCTCCCATTCCTCCACAGAGTAATACCCTGTTATGAGCTCCTCAAGCTTACCCACCTCAGAAGCCCTGAGTGTGCATAACCCACCCAAGCTACCATAATTATCATGCCTCTCAATTGTGTTAATCCCCAATACCAACTGCTCCCTAGCAATCTGAGCAACCTTGAGCAAAGTGCCATCACCTCCTGCTGACACCAGCAAGTCAAACTCAGTAGTTTTGTAGATACTTAGCTGGGTTATTGGGACCCTTGTAACATTCCAGCCCCCCTCTTTCAATAAAGATTCCACAGTATCGCAGCAACTTTTGTGAAGCTTATGAAGCTTGAGGATTAACTCAATATCAGAAACATTTGCAAGTGTATTAGTGGCTTTATACACCTCATAATCAGTCGATCTCTCAACAAGTAGGGCTCTTTGTATTTTTATCACCCAAATAATCAAGAATTATGCGTTTGTGATGCTGTAAAGCCACGCTTTTTGATGCACTCTTTGGAGGTAAAATATGAAGGGCTTTTGCATCATCACTAGCAATAGGAGTGCCAGTGGCAATGCACGAGTAAGCCACGCTTATTATGTGCTTTCTTGGGTCCTGAGACGGCTCTGAGTAAACCCCTATCAATTCTAGCTGCTCAGCTATCAACCCTGTTTCTTCCTTTAATTCTTCTTTAGCACTCTCCTCCAGACTCTTGGCATACTTCGCAAATCCGCCTGGTAGGGCTAACCCATATGGGGGATTGCCACGCTCTATCAACACAATACCATCCTCAACCATAGCCACTATATCCACTGCGATATCCGGCTTGGGGTATTGCTTGTATGTGTGGAAGTAGTCCATCACATAGTTCTCATGCTCGAATGCAAGCTTTGGGAGAGCATACCTCGAGAACAGCCTTGCTTCCAGTGCATCGCTCCCAGGGACAAATGCTACCCTATCATCAAGCTCCAATGAATAAAGGGTAGAGTAATTCACCCTATGCTCGCACCCCACCTCATAAGTGTGGAGCTGAGATAGCTTCCCTCTTACACCTTGAACCTCAACAATATAAGCAGGAGGCACT
>QMQS01000093.1 GCA_003650585.1 Candidatus Woesearchaeota archaeon | reverse complement strand
ATTAAAACTAAGCCCTGTTTGCTTGAAACCCTGTTGCAAAAGCTGTTGCTCAAATTGCTGAAATTCTCTGCTCTGGTGCAATTGCGAAAGCATCTGCTGCCTAAGCTTTGGTGTGTCCTTTACTAAGCGTTTTATTGTGCCGTTCTCCATCCTCCCAATTACCCTTGCCTCTGCCCCACTCTTATTCCTATAGCTTAGCTCGAATGTTCCAGTGTTATTGCTCAAGGGATTAAACCTTGCATTGGTCATATTAAACCCTTCCTCAATGAGTGAGTGGTGGGCTTTCTGGACATCACTGTTTTGCGCAACTGCCTGCTTGAAATTCTCCTCTAAGCTCTGTTGCTCTTGCAACTGCTTCTGAATCTGGCTCTTCAAGGCATTCATATCTTGGGAGAGAATGTTGCTTTGTGGAGTAGTGGCTTTAGTGTTTCCAAATATCTGGTTGAATATTTGTTGGGTTGACCTCCGAATACTGGGTTGCTGGGCTATGGTTTGAGAAGTACTGGAGAGGGGTCTGCTGATGGGTTGGGTGGTGTTTCCTAAGACAAAGTGGATTACAAACTCAGGGAGTACTTCCCTCTTGGTGCCATCGTAAGTGAAACTAAGCCCAACTCTCAATGTGGTGGGTGCATTAGAGGTTCCAAAATTCAGGTTAATAGCGCTAACACCTGGCTCAAAACTAACACTCCTCGAGTTTGTAGAGGAACTGGAGTAATAGAATCCTGCCTGGCTTATCTCTTGAGTGACTGTGTAACTCAACATCCCGCCAATCTCCTTTCCATAAGTGTTGTTTATCACAATTGGGATTATAGCGTCCTCTCCCACATTGAAATAAAACTCACTTTGGTTAACCCTCATGGAGACCCCATCAGCCAAAGCCACCCTAGCACAAAGCACCAATACCAGCACAACCATTAAGCTTTTCTTGCTCATGGTATGATCCGCCTCCTACCATAACGCAAATATGTTTGAATCAGTAGCACAACCATGCTTGCCAAAAAGAACCAATCTTTGATGTTTGTCAGCTCTCTTTCACGCTTGATGTTCTTACTTATATTACGGTAAATATCATCGAGTGTGTGTTCATCGACTGACTTAAAGTACTTGCCACCTGTTTCCCTTGCTATCATCTTCAAAGTCTCCTCATCAAGCTCTGCATACTGAGGGTTCCCAAACCAATCATACCCCAGCACAACCTTTCCCTTTGAGCCCATGCCAATTGTATAGACCTGTATGTGCTTGCTCTTAGCAAACTCCACGGCCTCTCTTGGGGAGATTACACCAGCATTGTTAACCCCATCACTCAATAGTATCACAACCTTTTTCCTGTTGGGTATTGACTCTGCCATGTCCACACCCAAGCTCAGCCCGTCACCCAAAGCAGTTTTTCCCTCCCTTGGGCTTATCTCTCTGAGCTTTTCTATTACCCTTTCTTTGAATGGAGATAGATACGCAGCAGTTGTAGCTCCTGACTCGAATATTACAATCCCAGCATAATCCTTGGGTTTCAAAGAACGTAGTAGTATCTCTGCTGAACGCTTGGCAGCCTCCAACCTTGTTGGCTTGTAATCAGTTGCCTGCATGCTTCCTGACACATCCAACACAAGCACCACATTCACTCCCTCCTTTGCCCTTTTTAGAGGGATGTGGGGCTGTGCAAAACCAATTATCATTAGTATGATTGAGAGAAGAGTTAAGTAAAACAGAACATCCTGTATCCTAGATTTGGTTTTGTTCCCCAATGCGGATTTGATGAAACTAATGTTGCTAAACTTCAATGCCTCTTTTTTCTTTCTTTTAGTAACCCGCCTATAGATATAATAAGCAATGGGCACAAAGAGAAGCCCCCACAACACCTCTGGCAGCCCAAAAACAATCATCTATAAAGCACCTCCCGCTTCTTGAAGAATCTCTTCAGTGGCACCTCATATGGCTCATCTGTGGCAACTTCAAGGAGGTCTATCCTTAACCTCCTAAGCATTTGCCGCAATCTTTGGTTCTCCCTCTCCACAATAGCTTTAAACCTCTCTCTAAAATCCTCATCCGACGTATTCACTAGAATCTGTTCTCCTGTCTCTTCATCCTCAAGCTGGATTAAGCCAACATCTGGTAGTTCAATCTCTCGCCTGTCGTACACCCTAATTGCAATTATGTCGTGCTTTCCCCTGAGCACCTGCAAGGGTTTTGTAAAGTCAATGCTCCTGAAATCAGAGATGATGAAGATTATGCTCCTCTTTTTCACAACACTCGCAAGGAACTTCAATGGGGTATTCAAATCAGTGAGCGTAGAGCTTGGTTGATGAGTAACAAGTACGCTTATCAACTTCAACACATGTTTTCTCCCTTTTCTTGCTGGAACAAACCTCTCAACCCTGTCTGTAAAAACCACCAAGCCCACATTGTCATTGTTGCGAATTGCTGAGAACATAAGTGTGGCTGCTATCTCTATTCCCTTTCGCTTCTTGGCAACCATATCCCCAAATTGTGATGAGCCAGAGAAATCAAAAGCAAAGTAAACCCTAAGGTCACGTTCCTCTGTAAACACTTTAACAAAGGGGTGATTGAACCTTGCGGTGACTTTCCAATCTATCGCCCTTATGTCATCCCCAGGTTGGTACTCTCTCAACTCAGAGAATTCTAAGCCACGCCCCTTAAACACAGAATGGTACTTACCAGCAATCAGAGTGTCTACCAAATGCCTGGTTGTTATTTCTATGCGTTTAACTTGCCTGATTATCTCTTTTGTCTCCATCTTCACTCAACCATGTACGCAAGTGCTTCCTCTATCGTACCCACCTCCTTTATCTCCAAACCCCACTCCTCTTTTGCCACCTCAGCAAGGTCTATCGTCTTTGGGACATACCTATTATTGTACAGCACAAACCCAAACCCGAATGAGTGTGGCTCTATCACACGCTCATAATATGTTATTGTGGATTGTCCCTTGGGTACAAGGAAGAGTTTATAGCCAGACTCTGCTGCTGCCTTCGCCTTCTCGAGTATACCACCAACTCTACCAATGGAGCCGTCCTGGTTTATTGTACCTGTAATCAACACCCCTTGCTTGATACGCTTACCCTCAAGAGCAGCGATTGTTGCGATAGTTGTTGCAGCCCCTGCTGACTCACCACCCACAACCTGAGCAGGCACTTCATAACTCAATATAAAATCATAATTGGGGGCATAATTCTTTGTTTTGAGTTTAGCCACTGTAACAGCAAGGTTGGCACTGTATTGCAATCCTGTGTCAACAAACGGATTGGTATCAATGAGAACATTTGAGTTACCAGGTATCAACCTCAGCGTGAGATTGCCCACCACACCCTTACCCTCATACTGGTTAACTGCCACTATGGGAACATGCACAGTTACAAGCCTCTGGCTTGCATTTGCTAATGCCACAGTTTGAGGCATTGTATGCATTGGAACGCTCTCTGGGCATTTGTTTGAAAGGGTAATATAAAGGAGGAGGTTGCTGTAAAAGGCAGACGCAATAACAACACCTAAGAGAAACCCAAATATACAGTATAACCAAACTCTATTTTTAACACCCATCCTACGGCACCCTCACCCTTTCCAATATTTTTGTAATTATATCATCACTTGTAATGCCCTCTGCCTCAGCCTCATATGTAAGCAAGATTCTATGGCGAAGCACATCATGTGCTATGGCTTTAATGTCCTCAGGCACCACATAGCCCCTACCATTTAGTATAGCATTCGCCTTTGCTCCAAGCACCAGGTAAAGAGAAGCCCTTGGCGAAGCACCGTATTCAATGTGCCCATCTATATTGAGGTTGTAGTTCTCAGGGTGCCTTGTGGCATCCACTATCTCTGCCACATACTCCTTAATCTTTCTGTCTGCATAGACACTCTGAGTAAAGCCCTGTATTTCAACGATTCTTTTGGCACTTAGCACTTTCTTAACTTCAATGCTCTTACCCTCAGTGAAACGCTCTATTATCTCTGTCTCTTCAACCTTGTTGGGATAACCCATCAACAGTTTAAACATAAACCTATCAACCTGTGCCTCTGGGAGTTTGTATGTGCCCTCAGACTCGATTGGATTCTGTGTGGCAAGCACAAGGAAGGGCTCCAAGAGTTTGAATGTGCTACCCTGTATGCTCACCTGTCTCTCCTGCATTGCCTCCAACAATGCGGATTGAACTTTGGGTGGAGCCCTGTTTATCTCATCTGCCAACACAAAATTGGTGAAGATGGGGCCTTTGAGGGTTGTAAACGACATATTAACATGGTTGTATAT
>QMQS01000092.1 GCA_003650585.1 Candidatus Woesearchaeota archaeon | reverse complement strand
CTTATTTTGTCATCCTTTGAGACCCTTTCAAGCACCTTGTTGATTCTGGCAATCTCCTTTTCTAACTTCTTCAAACCAGGTTTTGGAGTTTTAAACAAGCCCCCAAACGTGTGCCCCTTTGCAATCATTCTTTTTAGCTCTCGCTTTGTTTGCTCCAGCGCCTCTCTCTGTTTGTTTATCTCACTTTGTAATCTCTCTTCCATTTGCTTTACCCTTTCAACAATTCCAACCTCACCCTGCATCTCTGAGCCCTTATACCCTGCCACCTCGAGTGCATTTACCCTTGAGTTTAATTGCTCAATCTTTCTTCTGAATTCTGTTTCGAGAATAGCCACATAGTCGTGGCTTGCCAGTTCAGATGTGATGTAATCAATCTCATTTGCAAGCTCTCTAATCTTTTGGTTTATAGTTAGTTTGAATGATTTCAAATCCTCAACATGCGGCATCTCTTTGCCACCATGTTTTGGCTTGGCATGTAGTATGCTCTTTAATCCCTCTTCCAAGTCATGTATTGTGAGCTTAATAGAGTCTATCTCTTTATGGATACCATTCAAAGCGCGGTTGAGTTTAGAGGTAATCTCAACCTCAAATTTGTTGAGCACCTCTGGGAAATCCTTATCTTGGGGCATTTCCTTTTCAGGTTTTGCTGATTTTGTGGATTTCAATGCCTTGTTGGCATTAGCAACTGCATTCTCAACCATGCTCTGTAGTTGGCTGGCTTGGTTGATAACCCCTTCAACAACTTTCTGTAATTCCTCAACACGAGCCTCCATCTCTGAAGGGGTCTTAACTTTGAATGACTCTGCCAACTCTTTAAGTTGTTCAATACTCTCCTTGTTTTGCTCTATCTCGGTGTTGAGTTTGGTTAATGCCTCGTTGATTTTTAGCTTGAGGGTCTCCTCAAAACTACTCAACCTTTGCTCAAGTTGCTTCTCATCAAGCCCCGGCTGTGGCTTGCTCTGCAATTTCTTATCTACTATCTCATTTACCCTCTTTTCGAACTCTGCCATAAAGTCAAAAACCTGCTGTTGGAGTTTTTCAGAAGTGAGAACCTTTTGTTGCAATGCCTCAACCTTTTTTCTAAGAAATTCAGTGTCAGGGGTAGTGCTAACTCTTTCCTCTAGCCTATCACCCCTTTTTCCGAACATGTTTTTAATCCCTCTCTTTCTCTACTGGATACGTGGTGGATATAAAAAGTTTGTTTACTACTATACAATGTTTAACCTATCACCACCTCGTTGACCTCCCCCACACTGATATTCTTCAATGATGAGACATTCTCCAAGCCCCTTATCCTAACAATTGTATCGTTTATCCTGTATACTATGGTATAAATCTTGTTTGCTTGGGTTATCTCAATAAAGGCGAGTGATGGGAAAACGCGCTTGAGCTTTGTTAGAAGCTCCTCTCCCTTGAATGATTTTACCCTTATACTAAATCTGTTGCTCTCAACACTGCCCAATTGGTTCATTGCATACACCTTTGTTGACACACTCCCAATAAACCCCCTTTCTGGCACAAAGAATATCTTCCCGTTGGATATTTTCACGTCTATATTAGCCACCGAGTCATACGAGTAACTCAGGTTGCTACCCTTGAAGTAATCAGAGAGTATTAACGAGAAACTTCTGTTTTGCTCTATTATTATGTCTGGTATTTCCTTTATCAACTCGGGTGCAACCACTTCAGTAATCTTAGAGAACTTATAACGCACTCTATCAATAAACAAGTCTCCCTCCCCAATGATGGCTATTCTGAGTTTTAATGATGAGGCATTAATCCTCAATTGGCAAGTCTCATTGCAGGCATTCTCGAATTTGATGGAAAATGCTCTTGGTATAGCAATCCCCTCGCCTGCTCCCTTTATGGTTGTAGTGGTCTCTTCAGTGGTTTTGTTCTCTGACACATTTACTGCTTGGGTTTGGTTAATCTGGGTTGTGAGGTTGCCCATGCTCTCGTTTACTCCAGCCTCCTCAGTCGTTTCATTCACCACCACTGCTTTGGTTTGGTTTTCTGGCTCAGGCAAGGTTACATTGCTGAGTGTCTGGTTCTCATAGCTCACATTACCCCCAACAAGCTCCTCTGCAGGTGCCTCAGCAACAGTTGTAGTGGTTTCTTCTGTTGTTGGCTGCTCCTGGGTTTCATTTATTACAATTGGCTCGCTCTCTTCAGTAACAGTTGTGGTTGTTTCCTTGGTTACTGGCTGCTCTTGAGTCTCATTGGCTTCCCCTGTTTCAGCAACAGTTGTGGTTGTCTCAGTTGTTTCGGTTTGGGTTTCATTTTCGGGGCTTGGTTGGCTTTCCTCTTCAATAGTGGTTGTTGTTTCCTGTGTGGTTTCTTCTGCTGCTTCACCACCCTCTTCTTGTGTGGCTTCTTCCTCTTCAGTTGCTTGCTCGCCCTCGCTTGTTTCCTCGGTAGTGGTTGGTGTTTCCGCACTTTCCTCAACACCCTCCTCCTGTGTTTCCCCACCCTCCTCTTGTGTGGCTTCTTCCTCTTCACTTACTGGTTCCTCCTCAACAGCAGGCTCGCTCTCGCTGGGTGTTTCTTCCTCTTGCTCTGGTTGGCTCTCTTCTTGGGTATCAGAATCCTGGCTTGTTTCGCCTGTTGGCTCACTCTCCTCAGCTACCACATAGCCAGTGACCATTGGAGGTGCAGTTTGGTTTTGTGTTGTTTCCCTTGTAGCAATTTTTGTGGTATCTAAAACAAGAAAGCTCTGGTTGCCAATCTCCAAATAAACTAGGGCTTTGCCAGTACCGTTAAAATAACCATCCACACTAACACCCTCCAAAACCCCAAACTCTTCCAATTGAGTATAGAACACATCATCCCCATAGAAGTGGGCACCCACATCCAATGTTTGCTCTTTAGTGGGTCCATAAATCACCAAACCAATAATCCCCTTACCGCCAAAGTATAGCACAACAAATATTGCGCTAGCAATAAGCAAGTACTTGGCTGCAATAATGTATTCTCTCGGGACCCTCATTTGTGCTTTCTAATAGAATAGTGTTATATAAACCTTACTGTAAAGCAAAAATAATTTAAACAATGCGTATTAGTTTTTTAAACATGAGAAAGGATTACATAAACCTAAGCCATAAACCAACCAGAAAGGAGTTTGTTGCAGAATACTATCTAGAGCCAGCCCTGGGCTACTCCATTGAGAGGGTGGCCAATGCTGTTGCAGGAGAGAGCTCCATAGATACATGGAGTGATATAAAGACCCTTAGCCCTGCGATTGTAAAAAGGCTTAAGCCGAGTGTTTTTCACATAAACAAGAGACAAGGAATTGTGAAAATAGCTTACTCAGCTGAGTTGTTTGAACCCGGCTCAATCTCTCAACTCTTAAGCAGTCTTGCTGGTAACATACTCAGTATGAAAATGGTGGCTAATATTAAACTCCTTGATGTGACACTACCAAAAGAGTATGTTGAGAGTTTCAAAGGGCCATTGTACGGTATTAAAGGCATTAGGCAAGTGCTGAAAATTAAAAATAGACCTCTACTTGGCACTATTGTAAAACCCAAACTCGGTTTAAAACCAGGGGAACATGCCTTGGTTGCTTACAGGGCTTGGGTTGGTGGGATTGATCTTGTTAAAGACGATGAGAACCTAACCAACCAGTGCTTTAATCCGTTCAAAGCAAGGGTTAGAGCAGTGCTCAAACTCAGGAAGAAAGCAGAGAAAGTTACCGGAAAACGAAAGGCATACATGCCCAATATAACTGCTCCAACAACCGAAGAGCTGCTAGCCAGAGCTAGATTTGTTAAAGGCTTGGGTTGTGAGTATGCAATGGTCGATATCATCACAACCGGGTGGACTGCTCTGCAGTCACTTAGAGAGTACAACCAAAAACTAAAGCTAATCCTTCATGGACATCGGTGTATGCACTCTGCATTCACCCGCAATCCAAAGCATGGGGTAGCAATGTTAGTTGTGGCCAAACTCACTAGGCTTATAGGGCTTGATCAACTCCATATTGGCACTGTAATTGGAAAGATGGAGGGTACAAAGCGTGAGGTGCTGGATATTGAGCACGAGATGGAGGCACCAAGCATAGGTGAGATGCCACTACACCATGTGCTTAGCCAGAAATGGTGGCACATCAAACCCCTCATGCCAGTTGCTTCAGGTGGTTTGCAACCACTAATGATACCCCAGCTCTATAAATACTTTGGTAATGATATAGTGCTTCAGTTTGGAGGAGGGATACATGCGCATCCATCTGGAACTGAATCAGGTGCAAGGGCAGTCTACCAAGCCCTTGAGGCAACATTGAAAGGCATCCCGCTAAAAACCCATGCCAAAACCCACAGGGAACTTGCTGAGGCGTTCAAGAAGTGGGGCT
>QMQS01000091.1 GCA_003650585.1 Candidatus Woesearchaeota archaeon | reverse complement strand
AATAATAACATCACTATCAGATATCTCCTTAAATTCAGGAATGCGGTTGTTTTTGCTCTCATATTCCCTCAAATCAAACACCTTAAGTTTATTCGAATTAGCCCATCTAACCAAGCCACGAATGGCATAACTCTTACCAGAACCATCCAACCCGTCCACGAAAACAAGCCGCCCCATCATTAATAATTTTTATAGGAACCAAAGTATATAAATTTCTAGATTAAGCGTTTCATCATGTACGCTCCACACTTCCTGTAGCCAAGCTTTCTGTAATAGTTTCTTACGCCTATTCCAGAAATAACATAAATCTTATTTGCAGCACTGTTCTTAGCAATCTCCTCTGCTTTTTGGAGGAGCAAGGTTCCTATGCCCAAGTGCTGCACCCCTCCATCCCTTTGCTTTCTAAACCCCACTGCAGGGCCATACACATGCAACTCTCTCACCCCAGTGTTCTGTCCAACCCTCAACCTACAAAACCCAAGCAGTGTGTCTGTCTCTGGCTCCTCATACTGGATGAAGTATTCAACCCCCCCACTCGCCCTGTATTTCAATACCCTTAATCTACACTTGCTCAATCCAATGCTAAGCCCCTGCTTTACCCTGGTGCCATACTCTCGGCACCTTATGCATCTGCATTTTAGGTTCTTTGCAAGTATGTACTGCCTAAGGTTAGTCATCTTGGGACCAGCAGACACAACCTGGATTGGTATGTCGCGCTGAACACGCATTATCCTACAATACTCTGGTACATACCTCTTTGCTTTTGTTATTATCTTTACTGCATCGCTAATGCTTAATGGTTTATATTCACCACTTCTCCACATTTTGTAGAGCTTGGTGCCCCTAACAACCAAGCATGGGTAAATCTTTAAGAAATCAGGGCGAAACCTCTCATCACTAAACAAAGTTTTAATTGTATCAATATCTTTTTCAGGGGTGGAGCCAGGCAAGCCCAGCATAATATGATACCCCACCTTAAGAAAGCTCTCCCTAAGCTCACGAGTGGCTTTGATAGTGTGCTCAACTGTGTGTCCCCTTTCTATTTTATTTAGGATACTATCATCAAGGGTTTGTACCCCAAGCTCAACTCTCGTGCAACCCAGCTCAAGCATTCTTGCTATGTGCTCTGGCTGGCAGTAATCCGGCCTGGTCTCTATGCACATGGCAACACACCTTACCCTTGCTGACTCGTTTCTCTTCTGCTCCCTTTTTAGCTCTGGTTTACCCTTTAGCTTGAGTATCTTTTTCTGTATCCTTGCCACCCTTGAATCTGAGGAGATATCTCCAGGGAGTTCAAAGAAGGACTTGAAACGCTGCAGGTTGATGCCCTCTTTACCCACAAAGAGTTTTCCGAAGTCATTCAAGCCCTTTAGGGCACTTGCCACAAACTCCCTTTGGTAATCCCAAGGGTATGCTGGAAATGTCCCACCCATTATTATTAGTTCTACCTTTTCGATATTATGCCCAAGCAAGACATACTGCTCCAACCTGTTAAACACCTGCAGGTAGGCATCAAACTTGTTTCTAATTGCCCTCCTAGTGGCTGGCTCTCTGCCTGTGTAGCTCTGGGGCACATCACCGAAATTGCTTGAGGGACCCCCTGGGCACATTATGCACCTTCCATGGGGGCATTTCCTTGGCTCTGTCATCACTGCAACCACTGCCACTCCAGATATTGTTCTTGTGGGCTTGGTCATTAAAAACCTCTCAATCTGTGGTAGCTCTTTGTCTGTTGCTCTCAACAGAATCTCAAAGTTAGAGGGTATCCTAGCAAGTTTAAAGCTGTTACAGAGCCTCACCTTCTCTCTGGCGAGTTGTTCAGGGGTTGGCTTTCGCTCCTTGATGTATTTTATGATTGCTCTAAAATAGTCCATATTAATAAGGGAAAAGAAGAAAAATTTAAATAATTAGGGATAAATTTAAGGTTCTAATGAAAAAAGAGGTAGTTGTTATCAAGCTTGGGGGCTCAGTGATAGTTTCAGAGAGCATCAAGGTCAAATTCCTCAATAGGTTCAAACTAATGTTAGAGGGTTTCTTGTACAAGTACAGGTTTGTGATAGTGTGTGGTGGGGGGAGTTTGTGCAGGACATATCAAGAGGGGGCAAGACTCCTCAATGTTCATTCTGAAGAGGACTTAGATAAGATAGGTGTGCGCTCCACAATGCTCAATGCAGAGCTAGTACGGGCAATGTTTGGGGAGTATGCCCATAGGGAGATATGCTACAACCACTTCAGGCGAGTTAGGTTTAAGGATGTACTTGTGTGTTCAGGGTGGCGCCCAGGCCATTCAAGCGACTTTGGGGCAGTTATGTTCGGCAGAAAATACCGAAGCAAGTTACTTATAAACCTAACAGATGTTCCATACGTCTATGACAAAGACCCCAAACGCTTCACTGATGCCAAGCCATTTGGAAAAATCAAGATTGAGGATTACTTGAGATTGATTGATAGCAAGTTTAGTCCAGGTATGAACGTGCCATTTGACCCAGTGGCTGCAAAGATGGTACCAAAAAACATGCAGATTGTGGTTGTAAAGGAATTGGAGAATGTAGAGAAACTTCTCAATGGTGAGCCGTTTGACGGCACAATATTAGAAAGGTAACTCTTCTTTTTTATGCCAATATATCATCCAGGTTCCCTGTGCTGTGGTGATTTTGCCTAAGCCTTATTTCTTTCCCGCACTCACACACAATCAGATGATAATGGGCATCACTAAAGAACTCCTCTTTAAACTCGCGCTTCAATGGTCGCGAACAATAGGGGCACACCATCGCTGTATGCTCCTCTTTGATTAAATGGTGCAAATGAACCACCCTTTGAAGAGGGGGTTATGGTTGGATTTAAAACCTTTACGATTCGGCAAATTTTTATATAAGCCAATATTCTTAAGCAGAGATGAAATGCTCAATTTGTGGTAACAAGGTTGAAGTGACTTTTCTAAGTAAGCCAATAGGCACCTATGTGAAAGACCACAAAGGCAAAAGACATCTGGTTTGCAACCAGTGTCAAAAGAAGTTTAAAAGCAAACAAGAGATGTTGAAGCATTTGTGAGCCCTGGTAGCATAGCGGCTAATGCATCGCTCTCGTAAAGCGAAGATCGGGGGTTCGAATCCCTCCCAGGGCTATATTAAGATTGGTAAATGGATGATTGAGCTTTGTAAAGAAAACAAAAACTCTAAATCTTGGGGATTATGTGTTTAATAAATGCCTCATACACTTCAGGGTCAAACTCATGCTTGCTTTCTAGCATGACCCTCAGTGCTTCTTTCTTGGTCATCTTGGCTCTATAAGGCCTCTCACTTACAAGGGCATGATACACATCCACAATCTTAACAATGCGTGCCTCTAAGGGAATATCCTCTCCTTTTATGCCAAATGGGTATCCACTTCCATCATAGGACTCATGGTGATAAAGCACACAATTTGGAATGATAGGGTCAAAACCCAGCCCCTCAAATAAACTCGCACCCTGAGTGGTGTGTTGCTGCACCAATACTTGCTCCATCACAGTTAGTTGTGAGGGTTTGTGGAGTATGGTGTCTGGGATGCCCACCTTACCAATGTCGTGGAGCAATGCCCCATACCTCAACTCCTCCAGTAAATTCTCGGGAAATCCCACATAAGGTGCCAACTCCACAGAGTATTTTGCCACGAACTCAGAATGACCCTTTGTATATGGATCCCTAAACTCTAGTATTCTAATAAGCAATAATGTTCCCAAGCCCACCAATCTCTGTGGGCTAGTGAGAGACTCTGCTTGCTTTTGGATAATCCTTCTCTGTTCCTCGATTACTGCATGCGGTTCCATATAATCCTCTGGGACCATTTTCAACCCCCGACCAAACTATACGCTCTCGAGGAGTGATGTCACCACAACCAAAAGGTAACATATTTAATATTAAAAACTTTTCTGTTGGACTTGTATTGGTCTAAGTTACGGGCCAAGAAAAGCCTCAACAATACTCACAATTCTGTTGTAGTCTTCCTTTTTGGGCTTATACTTGGCAAACTCCACAAGCGTGCACAAATCAAAACACTCCTTTGCTTCCTTATAGGGTAGTTTTTGTTTTTTCAGAAACTCAATCACTTCGTAATTTGTTAGTTCCTTCTTTAGGTCATGTTTGTAACTCAAATACAAGCGGAGGGCTTGAGCGGCAAGGGCATAAGCCTCTTTGTACTCGCCCCTTTCAAACATTCGTTTTGATTTCATTAGCAACTTTCTTGCCTCTGCATTATAATCAAACTCCTTTTCAACAACTGCTGAGCTCTCAATCGTGATTTCCTCTTTGGGTTTGCGTAACTTTCTGTAAGCCAATACACCAAGTGCAAGCAATGGTACGAGTAAAAGCAGCCAATAGGGCTTAGGTTTCTGCTGATTT
>QMQS01000090.1 GCA_003650585.1 Candidatus Woesearchaeota archaeon | reverse complement strand
CTTGAAAGGGTCTCAAAGGATGACAAAATAAGACCACTTAGAAACGAACTCATTGTTCATAAGAAGGAGTTGAATCAATTAAAGGATGAAATTTATGCCCTGCTTGGGAAGACTGTAAAGCTTGACCAACTCAATTCACTTAGAAAGTACCTCAAAGATATAAACAAAAAGGCAGATGTTCTGGATAAAAACCTTAATAGGATTACCTCAGCCCTAGATAAACTCCCAAAGGGTATTGGCAAGGGTGAGGGCAAGGATAAAGCATTGGCAAAGATTGAGCAAGAGCTTAAAGCATTGGGTAATGAGCTGAGCTCTTTTGAGAAGTACTGTGTCGAGCAGATAGATAAAACTAACAAATGGATTCGTTTCATTAACGAGAACCTAAAATGAAACCCAAAAAACTACCCACAATCCCAGACCCACCATCAGGTTTAGCCAAGTTGAAGCTTGGAGGGTTTTTGAGGAAACCACATCCAGCAAGTAAACAAGAATTCGAAAAGCCCCTAAGTGAAATAGAAGCAAGGATAAAGGGCGAGCTTGAGGAAAGGTTTAGAGGGTTTGAGGCAACTTTGGCCAAGCTGCAAGAAGAATTTGAAGGGCTTAAAAGAGTTCATGTCAAAAGTAGAGAGGGAGCTGATTCCAACAAAGTAAGGGCTGAACTCAAACCTCATTTTCAAAATCTTAAACAAGAGCTGATGGTTAACCTTGAGAAGATTGTAGAGAACCGCACCAAAAAATTGTGGAACAGAATTGAGAAGATAACCCTACGACTAAACGAGTTAAAGCCAACCAAGAGCGAGGGCAGTGTGGGGTTTGAAAAGAGGCTTGGTAATGTAACCCTTGCCGTGAATGAACTCAAGGTCAAGCTTAGTGCAATAAGAACAGAATTGAGAAAGGAGCTAACAGAGCTTAAGGAGGTTGAGATACCAAAGATTGTTGCGCAATTAGAGACCCAAATAGCACACAACCACAACAAGATGGAGAACATGCTCAACCAGTTGGAGTCAAAGCTGCTCTCAGAGATAAAGAGGAATGCAACTGAAACTGAGCAGAAGCTTTCTATACTGAAAAAGAAGCTCCAGATTGTCGAGAGTTCAGGGGCTTCAGAGAGGGCATACCTCGAGGAATCTCTAAAGGAACTTGAGAGGAGGTTTAGCGAGGAACTATCAAAGATTATTGAATGGATAAACTACTTTAATGCAAAGGTAGAGGACTAACTGGCTTATTTTAATCTGAAGTCAAGGCAGACACGGTTTATTCCTGGAGCGTAGGAGCCACAAACCACTCCATTCAAGACCTCAAACTCTTTTGGTTTGATTGCACGTTTAACCTTGGCAATGGTCGCTTTTGGAAATTCTTGCTCTGGCTGGAAATCATAGAAATGGATGATGGTGCCATTTTTGGCTGCCCTCAAAGCACAATCCAAGAAATGCTCCCCAGTCTTTGGCAAAGGCATTAGTATTCTGTCGAAAACTTGGTTGAGTTTTGGGACCACCTCCCTAACATCCCCTTGTATCGGCGTGAAGTTGTGAAGTTTGTTGAGGTTTTTGTTAACCACAGCATAGTTATGCGCCACTGGGTTCAGCTCAATACCAATAATCTCTTTAGCTTTGGAATTTCTGGCAATCACACAGGGGTAAGGTCCTGCACCAGAGAACATAACGAGCACCCTCTCTCCCGGCTTAACCTGTCTGGCTATACGCAGTCTCTCACCAGCAAGTCTCGGTGTGAAGTAAACCTTTGATATGTCTAGTTTTAGCCTAACTCCGTTCTCTTTGTGCATTGTTTCAAATGTGGGCTTGCCTGCTAGCACCTCATACTGTTGTAATCTAAACTCGCCTTGGTGCTTGGATGCCTTCGCAACCACTGTGCGTATGTTCTTATGCAGTTTTAGTATTGCCTCACCAATCTCTCTGCCCTTGTCAGCAAGTTCTTTAGGCAATTCAAGTATGGCAATAGTGCCAATGGTATCAAACCCGCTCGGCAACAACGCAAGTTGCTCTTCTGTTAACTTTTGTTTTAGAATTGCCCTTAGGTCTAATTCAGGACGTTTTTTAACATCCAAATTTTCAATTGCCACTTCGGGAAAGGCATTCAAAACTGGGTCGGGGTCTTTTATGGGGAACATCACACACCCTTCGCTTGCCTTAACAGGGTAGCCCTTTGCAAACAGGGCTTGCTCAAGAAGGAAGCGCTTCAATGCCTCTGCCTTATCCTTGCTGACTTTAGCGTATTGCAAAGAAGTCACCCAGTGATTGTTGCTTGGCACTACCCAAATATTTCTCCAATTGCTGGAGTTTCTTGGTTACATTTGATTCAGAGAATTCAAAGCGAGCGACAAGCAGTTCCTTAACCTTAGCCATATCTGGAGCTTTCCATTCAAGTTTAAACTCGTCTGTGTGTTTGGAATGCTTGAATATATTGAAAACATCACGCCAATCAAAACTGAAGTAATCCTGCCATTTTACCTCTTCAAAGATTTTCTTAGGCTCTGAGCCAAGTGTCTTCACAATCTGGAGTGCCCTCTTCGGCCCTATACCTGGGATACCACCAGGGTTAAAGTCAGTACCAATGAGCATACCTAGTACAATTAGTTGGTCCTGGTTTATACCAAGGGTGTTGAGCACATGCTCGAGCTCTATTAGCTCAATCTCTGTCTTAATGTAATTGAGTTTGTCCCTCTCTTTGCGTCTGCGGGTTATGGATAAACCCTTAATTAAGCGGGGAACCCCAAATAAGAGGCAATCATTGTCCTCGCTCACCACACCATAACCAAACCCTTTAGAGACCATGTATGCTGCTTGGGCCTCCCCCTCACTTGGGGCTTGGATTACTGGCACACCCAAAGCAACAAGGAGTTGCTTTGCATCCTCAACCATTTCAGCACTAAGTCTAGAGGTTCTGGCTGCATACTTTCTCATTGCATCCACATCCTCTCTGATTTTTGCCTCTTCGTATAGTCTCATTGCTTCTATCTTACCCAATGCTCTCCTCTCACGCTCTAGTTCTTTGAGTTTTGGTGGCTCACCATCAAACACAAAGGCAAGTTTTATGCCTGACAACATTAGCTTAGTTGTTCTGTTGAAAAGCCCCACAAGATGCGAGGTTATAACCCCAGTTGAGGTTTTGAGCGGAGTGCCATCTGGCTGCCTGATTGTTGTGAGAAATTGGTAGAGGATGTTAAAGGCATCCACAATAAGCACTCTGCCTCTAAGCTCATCAATAGTGATTGGCTTCCCTTCTACAAGGTCTTTTAGGTTAATCCCCATGATAATTCACACTCAAAACGGGTTTTTAAATGTTTCCTAACCTATATTTTGAGGGATAAGAAAATTAATATACTATTTAAGAATAAAGACAAGCAGTGGCTTTAAACAAACTAACGCTGGACGAGCTCATAAGAGACACTGTAAGTAGACACCCAAAGAACATAGCAATAACCTGGAAGCACCCCGCACATTCGAATGTTGAGATAAGTGAGCTTGAATTAAAGCTTGCTAGATCCAGGAGAGAACTCAAGCTACTGAAGAAGCAAGCACAAGCCCTGCCACTCTATAGGGGATTTTTAATAAGGTACAGAAGCCATAGAGTGGAAGCAGGGGTTCAAAGATTGAACGATAAAATAGAGGCAAAGAAATGGCTGGGGCTCACATATGAGACGCTTTTTGAGTACCTAGTTTCTTTTGCTAAGGGGCTAAGGTTGCTAGGGGTTAGCAAGGGGGACCGCGTGGCCATCTTGGGCGATAACTCACCCCAGTGGCTCATTGCTGCATTGGGTATAAACTGGTTGGGTGGTATCACTGTGCCATTGCCACCTCAGATTCTCCAAAAGAAGCCCAAGGCACTCATTGAAACCAACCAACCATTGCTTGAGCATAACCAGCCCAAAGCGATAGTGATAGATAAGCAGTATTATGATATGATTACCCAAGAGGAGCCAGAATTCTTCGATAAGATTTCTTCCCTTGAGAGGATTGTAATAATAGAGCCAGGACCTATGGAACTCCGCTCCCTTGATAAACTACAAGTGGCTGAGGTTAATGAGAAACCAAATGCAAGGGTTTGGTGGATGAATGAGGTGCTACATTCAGGTAAACTGGATACAAGTGAGTTGAAGCCAGAGAATGAAGAGGAAGATATTGCAACCATTGTTTACACATCAGGCACGACAGGCGGCTCAGTGGGTGTGATGCATACTCACAGAGCCATATTTAGCAATGTAATATTCACCAAGCACACCTTCCCTGTTGGCGAAAAATCAAGAATGCTCTCAACCGCTCCATTTGCCCATGTGCTTGGCTTGTTGCTATGTGGATACACAGTGTTTCATGCAGGGGCGCGATATGTGATTTACACCTCATTGAAAAATATCGCTCAAGATGTTAAGGCAAGTAAGGCAACACACTTGGTGAGTTTCCCTCAACTCTACTCCCGAATGTTTAACAGAATATATTCAAATGTTGAATCAAGTGGTTTAAAAAGGCTCATGCT
>QMQS01000089.1 GCA_003650585.1 Candidatus Woesearchaeota archaeon | reverse complement strand
ATTGTGAACAGCATTTCAATTTTATGGTGCACTACTGCACTGCCAAACTAAAGGCTAGTGTTCAACTTGCTGAGAGGATAAAACTCAGGGCTAGGGGGATTGCAAAACCCTTTGACAGGATAACCCAGCAGGGAACTATAATCCACGGGGCAATTTATCTCCCTGGGTTAGAGCCAGGGGCCAATTACAAAGAGCGTTTAAAGAGTGCAAAGAACAAAGAGATACTCCAGGAACAACTCGTACAGATAGTCAATGGGGCAGGAATCAAAGAGTGGTCTATAGATGAGAGAAGGATTCGGGTCTTGTGCTCCCTCAGAGAATTAAAGAAAACAAAGGAAATTGTAAAGAGACTAGGTGGTGTGGCAGCTATTGTTGAGGAATACCCAACCTACGATGGGTTTATTATTGAAGTGGATTTTATATAGGGTTTTCTAGCCTGTAAACACAGGCAGCTCGAAAGTCATCCCATACCATATAATCTTGGTGGTTTATATTAAATACCCTAAACGAAGGGTCCACCAAAATGTCTTCATATGGGAGGTGAACAACGGCACACCCATGGCTCCCTAGCTCTCTTCCCTTATCATCCTTGAGTACTATGGCAGAATGAGCATCCAAGCCAGCAACCCTAGCCATTGCCACATACAAGAAAGCCAGTGAAAAGGAGCCACCCTCACGGTGCTCAAACACAGTTGCAGCATCCTTGTAGTCCCTTGCTGTGGGTTCGTACTTTATGTTATCACAAACCCAATCATAAATTGCCCTTGCCCTCTCTGTATCACTGCCATATGACTTAGTCAACTCCTGGGTAAGCTCCACCATCTCTGGGGTTAAGTGATAAGGGTTCAATGTAACACACTCTGAGATCACAACACCGTACTTCCTGTGAACATTCTGGAGTGCGTATGTCTCTCGGGTGATTAGAGTGGCCCTCTTTCTAAGCCCTTTATCATATAGCGGTTCATGCTCTCGCTCAGAAAGTTGCTGCTCATTTGTTACCTCTAACTCAAGCTCACTGTTGCCAACTATCTCCCGCAGTATCTCAAGCAATCCCATTTTAACTTAACCTGATTGCAAAAGCTGTTCAAGTTCAGGATAAGCACCCGGGCTCGCAAGTATGGCAAATGGAGCCAAGCCCATCCTCTGCAAGGTGGCATACCTCTTTCCTAGTTCGTGGGCAGTGAGGTCTCTAGTGTTTGTAATGATGTTATCAGACACCTCAATAATCTCTTTCAAAGCAGTGGCGTCTTGGGAAACCAAGGGCAATATCTCCCTAATATAGGTTATATCACTATGGGCAAGTGTGACCTTCATATGCCAATCTGTTGCAAAACTCTCTACATCACATAGATACTCAAGTATGTCATCAATCCTCATTGCCTGGAGCTCCACCTCTCTAGAGAATATGCTAAGGCGTTTTTGCTCTCTTATGGCCGCCTTTAACCTCCTCTCCACCTCCCGTTTCTGCCTCAAATTATCAAAGTACTTTGCTGTTTCTGCCTCTTTATTATAATGCTGTTCGTCAAGTTGCTGTTTTAGTGTAGTAAGTTGTTCTATCTCTGCCAAGAGTTCCTGCTCCTTGGTTGCCACCTTCCTGGGTATGTCTATCAATTGCCCCCAGTATGTCTGGGTAAACTCCCTTGCCAACCCAACACCTGATTTAATCTGCTCCAACCCAGCTCTAACAAATGTTATAGAGTTGGTCTGCGCTTCCATCAGACGCTCTAAGTCGTAATCATCTGGACGAAGTGCAACTCTGCTCCTCGCGACAATTCGCTTTAACCCCCTTCCCTTATCCGCTAGTATCAGGTTCTTTATTCTTGCTTGGGTTGTTGCAATCTCGCTGGCTTTCGCCAAGACCTCTTTGTAATCAATACCTCTCACACGACCGAAACCAAGATAGTCCCTACCAGTGCTTAGCACGCCAACTGCTGCACCTATTACTTCTTGCTTGGATTTTAACCCATTTTGATATGACATCTTCACCACCTTTTTTGTTTTTGGTAACAAATCTACTCTTCTCCTGCAAATGTGTGATAGAGGGCTATTGCTGTTCCTTTAACCCTCTCTGCCACAAAAGAGTAACCACTTGTAACTACAGCCTTGAGACGGGCAATATCTTCTGATAAACTTGAGAGAGCATCTGTAAAAAATTCCACCACATATGGCTGATCACTCAACTCAATCTCTGCTGGTTGTAACTCTTCTAGCATCTCTGTTATGCTCTTTTCCAACTCACTGTAATCCTGATGCCCAACCTCCTCGCATATCTGGTCTGCCTCTGGCTTTAAGACGTAGTAATGCAAGTCGCCCTCAAATGTAACATCATATGGCTTGTATCTGGCTACCATGTAAGCCGTGGCAGCAGTCAAGAGCGATAGTTTTATCCCAATTGTCCACTTTATCACCTTTATTATTCTATCCTTGTGGTTACGCTTTACTCCCCCAGACACCAAGCCGCTCATACACACAACTTTGCTCAGAAGAGTTTAAATGGGTTTTTGATGTAAATCCGGAAGATTTTCATAGAACAAATCCAGAGAAAACACCCTTAAGCAATGTGCCTCCCTTTGGAGGTAGAATGCCATATTTCACGAGGGGTAACATATTTTCTAATGGTCCAAAGTAGGAAAAGAGGCTGTCTAATTTGATGTGCTGTTTGAGTGCCTCGACCACCATTGGCGCCTCTTCCCAATCCTGTTTGAGTCGTCCACAAACCCCTATAAGTGTCTTCCCTTGCATCTCTGTCTCTTGACTTTGAAGCACAAACTCAGAGTAAGGCAAACCACCTATTTTAATCTCATCTCTATTGGGTAACCCAAAAAGCACAAGAAAACCTCCTTTGTCAACCAAATCAATAGCCTGCCAGAACGCAGGTAGTGCACCTGACATCTCCAACCAGAGTTGGACACTCAACTTCGGCAGCTCAGAGGGTAAATATGGCTTTGCAACCCCAAGTTGGGCTACCAGCTTTAACCTTTCCTCACTGATATCTGTAGCATAAATAGCATCGTATCCAAGGTAATACCTCAAAATTAACATAATCATTATCCCTTGGGGTCCACACCCGCTCACCACAATCCTTTTTGGCTTGATTTTAATTTTCTCCCTAATGATAGAGGCAAGACGTATGCTATTGCCTAGCGGCTCCCACAAACTCCCTGGATAAACACGATAAAGCTGCTTTGGAATCTTGTTGGCATAAAACTCTGGCACAGATATAAACTCGGCAAAGACACCCTGTGGGATCCTTCCATCAGGGAAAGCTCTGTGTCCGATTATTGCACTCAGAGGGTCTTTGTAAGGGTCACCACCCTCAGCTAACCATTCCTCTCTTGCACGATGGGATTCTATTCCCACAGTATCCCCTACATGGAGGGATTTCACATTGGGACCCAGCTCAATAATAACACCAGCGCCCTCATGCCCAAACACGTGCCCTATTAGATGGCTCTTGTCTTTGGAGCCGTTCAGGAATGGGTAGTCTGACCCGCATAAACTTGCCCATTCTATTTTAATAAGCACTTCTCCATTGCCGGGCTTTGGTTTTGGTCTCCTCGCTAGAGAGAGCCCGTTTTGGGTCATTAGAATGCACCTCATTTTTTCCATTCCTGCCACCCATGAATTGTATGATAAAGTAATACTTTTAATCCCACCACATATATAAATCCTACCTTTTTTACTAAATGGTGGCAAAATTTTTAAATTATAAACCATTCATTACCCCATATGGCATTTGGCGGATATGAGAGTTTCACTAATCATATCTTCTATAACCTTCTCATTCCTGACGAGGGTCACCAAGAAGAGGGGCTTTGTGAAGTTGCTTTTATTTTCACTTTCACCCAACCCACAATCGAGCAGATTTTGCAGAGAATAGAAAGGGCAATCGGTGGTGCAAGGGTGATTTTTTCACCTCAAGGCACGCACCCTGTTAGTGGCTCTTTGTTGGAGAGATTGGCCGCACAATTAGACATCCCAAGTCTTAAGAGAGAGAAACTCCATAGAGCATTATACAACTTACTCTCACCCCGGCTTATTGGAGCGGGGGTAAAATACCTGGGACTGAGATACGGGGTTGTGCCATTCTCGGAGCTCAAACTCCACAAAGAAGAATTGGAAAGGGAGAGTTGGTATGTTACAAGGATAATGCAAGACCATGGATTGATGAGAAAGGGGTTGGGAGAAGAGGTAAGAATGAGCATCCGTATTATGGGCGGTGGGCTACCAAACGCTGGAGTTATTGAGTATTTGATTGATACTCAAGCATATAGCTCTACATTGTTTCAAGTGGAAATGAAAGAGTATAACCCTATATTGGTGAAAAACCTTGCAAATGGGGTGTACCTTTGGGTTGTTGCAGAGGGAACACCACCACAGGATAGAAGCAGTAGTGTAATCCAAATACCCAAGGTAGAGGACTATACCTCGGAGATTATAGAGGAGTGTGCTGTGTTGGGAGCAAAATTATTGCTAGAATTCAAGCAACTATATCAAAGAGGGGACAAACGCCTCATATTTTAATACAT
>QMQS01000088.1 GCA_003650585.1 Candidatus Woesearchaeota archaeon | reverse complement strand
TTATAGTGTAGTTTTAACCATTTTATAATAGTAAGATTTATATAATTGTTGTACTTTTTAATTTCAGAATCTAAAGGGGGGTAGGTGGAAATGAGAGCTTGCAATTTAGTTGAAAAAGTGTCTCGCGCTTCAAGTGCCATTAGAGGGGGGGCAAAAAAATTTGGCAAGGGCGCGCTGGTTGTTGGAGCTGGGTTGTCAGCATTGCTTTGTACATATATGCCCCAAAGGATAGTGAGTGCAGCAGAGGTGGGCAATGCTCTTGTGAACCAAGATCGGATAGAGCACATATGGCAGGGTTGGACTGCTGAGAATGTGGGTTTTGCAATGAGCGATGTGGAATTCCACCGCACACTTGCTCAAAACCTGGGCATAGACCAGTATGCTTTAACAATGAATGGTATGGCTGGATTTAGGTTTGGTTCAAAGGAAACGAGGCTGGATTTAAGTGCCGGTGTCGAGAGCTTTAGGCTTATCGATAGAAAGAGTGATGAGTCAATGGGCGCTTTGAACTACACTGGAGACTTAACATTAAGAGCATTAATCTCAGAGGGCCCTGTTGTGCCATATATTGGCGGTAGATTAGAGGGTCAAGCTATACCTTTGTATGAAGATTTGATGTTGTATCAGCCAGGGATTGGTGGTTTGGCAGGTGTAATGGCCAGGACTGACACCACTGCTATAAGATTAGAGGGGGGTTGGAGCCACACTTGGTCAGTATTGAGCAAAAGGATGCCCTATGTTACCTCCATGCCTGGAACAGAAATTACTAGGCTCAATTTCGAATTTACCACAGGAAACCTCACAGGGGGTTTTAATGTCGAATCCCAATTGATGAGGGTTTCAGAGAGTGACAAGACAACCATAACAAGCTACCTTGGCTCACTGGAGTACAGAAATGGTAGATGGATGATTGGTGCTGGTTTGAAGGGTCAAACGATAAAGAGCACCACCACAGGCACAAAAACCCAAACATCATGGCTGGTTAAAGGTGGTTACTATTACAATGGCTCAGGGTTTGAGATTGGTTTTGTTCAACCAAAGCAAAGCGAGGAGGCAAAGCAGCTTGGTATTGAGGAGTGGTCCATTATAGGGAGTGTTAATGTGGAGTTCGAGCTTTGAGTGATTTAGTTACCATTATAAAATAGTTAAAATAGTAAGCTTTAAATACAAGCAAAGGTTCAACAACAATCACAATATCATAAAGGGGGTTGTTAAGATGAGGGGTTTAATTGAAAGAATGAGGGGTGTTCATCCCAAAATAATTCCTTTGAGGAAATCCGTTGGCAAGCCGATTCGCTACACTCTTGCAACTCTTGCCACACTAGCCACTCTGTGGAGTTTTAGTCCGAATCTACCAGCAAGGGCAGAGCAGGTGGACCCTTGGGCTTTCCGTGGTGAGGAGACTGTTTTTGAGGAATCTGTTCGCAGGGGGTTTGAGGCAACCGTGGGTGGTTTGGAGTTGAGTTTGGATTACTTACCCACTTCATTTGAAGAGGGTGGGATTATCTCAAGGGGCCTCATCACCTTAGCAGATGTTAGTCTTGTAGCCCCATCTGGTCCCATTTTCAAAGAGTCCGGGGAGATTGTAGAGCATCACCTGAGTCCAGTGTTTAGGGCCTGTGGTGGCATTACATCTGGCTCAAAGCTTTTAGACGAGAATGTGCTAGGCGTTTACAACGATTCTCTCATTAGTAGTGGCTTAGGTGTGAGGTATGTCAATGTTTCACAGGAAGGGGTAGAGAATGGCGGCAAGCTCTCTTTGTGGCTATTGGAGATGGGTGCTTCATTTGCTTGGCTAGGCCACAATGAGGTCTATGGTGGCATAAATATTCCCACTCAAAATAAGAGTGGGCCTGGGATATGGTTAAAGGGGATGGGCTCTGTTTTGACTATTGATACTTTGATACAACTCTTTGGGGAATTTGAAGCCACCCAGCTCAATTTGAGTACAGGGGGCCGAAGCATTCCAGAGGCCAAAGAAACAAGGGTTCGCTTTGGGCTTGGTGGTGCACTCGAATTCCCAAATTTTGGGGGATACCTCACTTTCAAGAGGGCTATTACCTTGATAGGGCAAGAACCTCCAATGGGCGGTTATGTTGGTGAGGGCGGGATATTATGGTATTTAAACCAAGGGAGTGGCAGAGGTCAATTTGGCCTGGGTCTTGGTGTTAGGGCCATGGAAACCCATAAACCGAGGCCTGTGCTATTATTGGGTTACAGAGGTGGCCCTAACTGGCCTGCTGGGTTTAGGGTTGGGCTACTCATGGACAAGAACCAACCAAGGGCATATATAACTATTAATACTCCATTATAAGGGTGGTAAATTTGAGAAAGATAATCGTGCTGGTACCATTGTTTCTAATACTCTTTGCTGGATTTATAAGCGCTGTTGCAGCAGGGAATGTTGAGATTTCGCCACAGAGCCCTAGCACAAATGACAACCTTGTGTGTGATGTGGTTGGCTCTTCAGCTCCATTTGTTTATAAATGGTACAAGAACGGTAATTTCTATCGAAAGGATGGGCCGGTGGAGTCTGCCACACTCTCCAGTTCTGTCACGAGCACTGGTGAGCAGTGGAAGTGTATAGCATACACCCCTGGCTCATACCCCTATGGAGGAGCATATGTGGGTGAAGACACTGTTACCATTTCTGGTGCTGGCATACCCACAAATCACCCACCAGTTCTCTCTCCAGTGGGAGATAAGTCCATATGTGCACTCTTCACATTATCCTTTTATCTTTCTGCTACTGACCCAGATGGTGACACCCTCACATATTCTGTGGATGGACCAAGCGGTGCCACTATATGTAGTTTCAATGGCTTATTTACTTGGAAGCCAGGTTGTGACCAACTGGGCAGCCATTTGGTTACTTTTAGGGTGAGCGATGGCAAGGGTGGTGTTGACCAAGAGACGATTACAATTACAGTTAATGACTGTGGTGCTTGCGGTGGTTGCACAGGTAATCACCCGCCTGTTTTGGACCCGATTGGTGACATAGGTATCTGTGCAGGCGAGACTGTTACAATTACACCACACGCAATTGACCCTGATGGTGATGCGTTGACCTATGGTGTGTCTAGAATCCCGCCAGGTGCAACCTGGAATGCTGATACGCATACCCTTACCTGGACCCCAAGCTCAGAATGGATTGGCACTGGGCACCAGGTTATGTTCTATGTGAGTGATGGGCGCTGCGGCAGGGATGAAGAAACTGTTACAATATATGTTGAGGATTGTGCCCCGCCTGAGAATAATTGCCCTGTTATATACCCCATTGATGATAAGAGTGTCTGCGAGGGTACGCCTTTTAGCATTACAGTGATTGCAATGGACCCAGACGGGGATCCGTTGACATACTGGGCAGAGAACCTCCCCAGTGGCGCTTCTTTCAACCCAAGCACCCACACATTCACCTGGACGCCGCAGGATGGTCAAGATGGTGTCTATTATGTTACATTCAAGGTTAAGGACAATAGATGCTGTACAGTTGAGAAAACAGTTAAGATTACTGTGAGGGATTGCATCACAGAGAACAAGTGCCCTGTTATTTCACCCATTGGCAATAAGCGTGTTTGCGAGGGTAGCACACTAAGCTTTACAGTTCATGCAACCGACCCAGACGGTGATGCTTTAATCTACTGGGCAGAGAACCTGCCTAATGGTGCTTCGTTTAACCCAAGCACCCACACATTCACCTGGACGCCCGAAGATGGTCAGGACGGTGTTTATCATGTTACATTCAAGGTTAAGGACAACAGATGCTGTACAGTGAGCGAGACAATAACCATAATAGTTGATGATTGCATTGTTAACCGTCCACCAGTTTTGGATCCAATATGCGACCAGGAGGTATGCGAAGGAGAGTTGCTGCAGTTCTGTGTTTCTGCAACTGATCCAGATGGTGATGTGCTAAGCTACACAGCCACCAACCTACCGAGTGGTGCTACATTCAACCCAGTAACAAGATGCTTTAGTTGGACGCCAGAGGATGGTCAAGACGGAGTTTATTATGTCACCTTTAGTGTTAGCGATGGCGAGTTCAGTGATTCAGAAACAGTTCGCATTCAGGTTGATGATTGCATACAAGAGAATAATTGTCCATGCATGCACTATATTGGTCCCAAGCGTGTTTGTGAGGGTGAATTGCTGAGTTTTAGTGTTTCTGCTTCTGACATAGATGGGGATGCTTTAACATATTGGGCAGAGAACATACCGAGTGGTGCTATATTCAACCCGCTCACGCACACATTCACCTGGACGCCCGAAGATGGTCAGGATGGCGTCTATTATGTTACATTCAAGGTGTCAGATGGCGAGTGTGTTGATTCAGAGACAGTTCGCATTCAGGTTGATGATTGCATAGTTAATCACCCGCCTGTGTTAGACCCGATAGGCGACAAGACAATCTGCGAGGGTGATGTTTTGAGCTTCACAGTGCATGGCACAGACCCCGACGGCGACCCAGTTAGCTACACAGTTAGCGATTTACCGCAAGGTGCCACATTCAACTCAGTCACAGGCGTTTTTTACTGGGACACAGAGATATGCCAAACAGGCGAATATGAGGT
>QMQS01000087.1 GCA_003650585.1 Candidatus Woesearchaeota archaeon | reverse complement strand
CTTAATAGCAATGGCGAGTGGCAAACCACTTATCAAGACTCAGGCACTTACACAACAACAGTGGCTGCCTCAGATGGTCGTGGTGGAATTACCAACCAGGAAGTGAGCATAACTGTGTTAGAGAGTGGCAATCACCCACCACTGATAGAGCCAATAGACGACATAGCAGTGATTGAGGGTCAAACTGTGATAATACATCCTGTTGTTAGTGACCCAGATGGTGACGAACTCACTGTAACGATTTCAGAGCCAGTGGGGAATGACGGGATATGGCAGACAAAGCGTGGTGATGCAGGCACCTACATTGTTACAATAACTGCTAGTGATGGCACTGCTGTGACACAAATGAGTGTGAGGGTTACTGTGAATGAGAAGCCCTATCAACACATCCGCCTTGATAGGGTTAGACTGAGTAAAACCAGAGTGAAACCCGGTGAGGAAGTGATGGTAACAGTGACAGTTGAGAGTGACGGTAACATGCCCGCAAGCAAATCTAAGGTTACAGTGAGCATGCCAGAGTTAGGGATAAGAGTTGGCACACCAAGGTTCAAGATAAGCAACAACCAGGTCACCAAGAGATTACTGATAAGGGTGCCATATTATGCACAACCAGGGCTTTACCCGGTTAGGGTTGTGGTGAGCAATGATTACACTAGGCGTGTGGTGTTTAGAGAGCTTGAGGTCATCTAACCCTTTTTTTCATAAGCTTTATATATCTCTTTTTTAATTTCTCTTTTCTATGATAATCGTAAACCTAAAGACATACGAGGAGGCCCACGGTGAGAAATCGGTACGCATAGCCAGGGCTTGCGAGCTCGTGGCTAAAAAACACAACATTAGGATTGTGGTTTGTCCACAGACAGTTGATATACGGCTTGTTAAATCAAAAACAAACGCTGAGGTGTTCGCCCAGCATATTGACACAGTCCCCTTTGGCAAATACACAGGTTGGATAAACCCAGAGACAATGAAAGAGGCAGGAATAACTGGCACACTGATAAATCACTCTGAGCACAAACTAAGCTTGGATGAGATAAGGAAGAGGGTTGAGAGGTGCAGAGAGTTGGGCTTGGTTAGTGTGGTGTGTGCAGATTCTATTGAGGAAGGCGAGAGAATTAAACTCCTCCAGCCAGATTATATTGCGATTGAACCACCAGAACTAATTGGCTCGGATATCTCAGTGAGCACAGCCAAACCAGAACTGATAAGGGATGCAGTAATTAAACTCCAAACCCCAAAGACAAAGGTGCTTGTGGGTGCCGGAGTCAGGACAGAGCAGGATGTGAGAGTGGCAATCTCCCTCGGTGCATCAGGCATACTCTCTGCCTCTGAAATCTCAAAATCTCCAGACCCCGAGAGATCATTAGAAATATTTGTTAAGGGCTTTAAACACAAACTGTGAGGTGAGAAAAGAATGGGTTGCTGTGGGGGAAAGAAAAAGAAGAAATGATTCACCAATAATTATAAAAAGAAAACTCTTATAGCATAATTCATGCTCCGAAAAGAAGGCCTGTTGCGATTATTCAACACACTCAAAAAAGGTAATACTGTTTACGCCCCAGTTGAAAAAGAGGGGTACTATATCTACTCTTGTGTTGAGGATTTCTCTGAGATTGCCATTGAGTTTACTTTGCCATTGTACCCACCCAAAGAGTTTCTCTTACCGCAGCATGAGGAGATACTGAGTTTTAATATGCGAGGGGTTAGGGCAACACTGCCGAATGTCAAGCAGGTGATATTTGGTGTGCGTCCATGCGATGTCAATGCAATAAACATAATGACCCAATTTATGTTGTCAGAGCCCCCAGACCCTTACTACCAAGCCAGAAGAGAAGGCACCCTAATTGTTGCAATCCAATGCACTCAGCAATTTGAGAACTGCTTTTGTGCAGTGTTTGGGACCTACAAACTTAGCACTGGTTATGATATACTCTTAACCCCAAGCAATAGGGGCTACTATGTCACATACGGAACTAGAGCAGGCAAGAGATTATTAGAGAAAGCAGGGATAAAGCCAGACAACAAGCAGCCAACAGTTGAGTTCAAGCCAACAAGGAAGCAAGCAAAGTTCCACTCCAAAATTCAAGAGCTGGACAAATACTTTAACAGCAAGTATTGGGGTGTTGCAGCTAAGGATTGCTTCAGTTGTGGTGGTTGTACAATAGTTTGTCCAACCTGTCAATGCTTCGATGTGGATGACCACACCAACCTTGACATGAAAAGTGGGAGTAGAATAAGAACATGGGACTCTTGCCAACTCAAACCCTTCACAAGGGTTGCAGGCAATATATTCTTCCGCAAAAATAGGGAAGAGAGGTTTCGTCATAGATACTTCCATAAACTCTCTTGGGGAGACAACTGTGTTGGGTGTGGGAGATGCCTCACAATCTGTCCAACCAGAATTGATATGATTGAGGTGGTGCTGAAACTATGAACCCATACAAACCAAGGTATACATCCATAACAAGAATCGAGAGGCTCGCACCAGGTATAAAACTCTACCGCTTGGCTTATAAATCCAAGCACAAACCAGGGCAATTCGTTGAGGTATTCCTACCGCACTACGGGGAAGCCCCAATGTCTATCTGTTCCTATTCAAGGGAGTATATTGAGCTGTGCGTGAGATGTGTTGGCAACCTCACCCGGGCTCTACACGCTTTGCATATTGATGATAAAATCGGTGTGAGGGGCCCCTATGGCGCTGGATACCCTGTTGAGGAATTCAAGGGTAAGCATCTATACCTGATTGGAGGGGGAACAGGGGTGGCACCATTGCGTAGCGTCATTCTGTATGCAGAGAGGCACCCAAAAGATTTCCCCTCAATCAATATCTTCTTAGGGTTTAGAACACCCCGAGATGTGTTGTTTAAAGGTGACATAGAGAGGTGGCAAACAAAATTCAGGGTGTTCCTAAGTGTGGACAGACCCACCAAGAGTTGGAGGCATAGCAGGGGTGTTATAACAACCCTGCTTGAAAAACAAACTTTAATAAACAAAAACAGCGTTGCCATGGTTTGTGGACCACCAATAATGATTAAGTTTGTAATAAAGACACTCAACCAAGCAGGGTTTGATGACGAACAAATATATGTGTCTATGGAACGCCTCATGCGGTGTGGGATAGGCAAGTGCGGGCATTGTATGATTAACGAGCTGTATGTTTGCAAGGATGGTCCTGTGTTCCGTTACGATACCATAAAGGGAAGGTCAGAATGAGAGCAACAAAACCATTGGTTGGTATTTACTCCCTTACTTCATGTGAGGGTTGTCAGGTGAGCATACTCAATCTTGAAGAAGAATTCTTGAAACTTTGTGATTTGGTGGAAATCAAGCATTTCCCTCTAATAAAAGAGCGGGAATACAGCGGTAAAGTGAGTGTGGCTTTTGTTGAGGGCACAGTTGTGAGAAAAGAGGAGATTGAGAAACTAAGAGAGATAAGGAAAAATGCTAAGGTGCTCGTAGCTCTTGGCACATGTGCCACATATGGCGGGGTTGCTTCTATAAGGGACTTCGCAGACCGGGAGAGGGTTATGAAGTGCGTCTATCCAGACCCAATGTTCTTAGAGTCGATAAGGAATGTGCGTGGTTTGGATTGCTATGTTAAGGTTGATTATGCACTCAGGGGCTGCCCCATTGTTGCTGAGGAGTTTGTTCAACTCATCAAGGATATCCTGCTTAACAAAAAACCCATGCTAGTTGAGGAGCCAGTTTGTGTGGAGTGTAGGAAGAACAAGAACATATGCTTCTTATTGAAAGGTGAGAAATGCCTCGGGCCATTGACTTATGGTGGATGCAACTCGGTTTGTATAAATGAGGGACGCCCCTGTTACGGGTGTCGGGGTCCATTGAAGGAAGCCAATCTCGAAGCACTAATGCAACTGTTCAGAAAACACAAGATACCATTCAGTGAGATAAGGAACACTCTCACTGTTTTTGCCGGCACTTCAAAGAGGTATAGAAGGGGTGTTTTGAGATGACAAGAGAGATAGAGCTAGACCATATAACCAAAATAGAGGGCCATGCAAACCTATACATAAAAATAAAGAGAGGTAAGATTAAGGTTGTTGAACTCAGGGTTGTTGAAGGGGCTCGCTACTTTGAGGGGTTGCTGGTGGGCAGGAGTGCTGCAGATGCCCATTACATTGCCTCTAGGATTTGTGGTGTTTGCTCTCAAGCACACATAATCGGGGCATTGAGGGCAATAGAAAAAGCCCTTGGGATTACCGTCTCACCACAAACAGAGCTCCTAAGGGAATTGCTTTTGATAGGGGACATACTTGAGAGCCACATCTTGCATCTATATTTCCTTGCCCTCCCAGATTATTTTGGCTTTAGCTCTGCACTCCAGTTTGCAAATAAGAACCCTGAGTTATTGCGCACTGCCCTAAAACTGAAGCAAGTTTTCAACAAGATAGAGCGAAAGATTGGTGGCAGGGAGGTGCATGCAGTTACACCTGTGCTGGGCGGTTTCACCAAGGTGCCGACCCAGTCAGACATTGACGAACTTTACGAAGAGTTGTTGAAGGTGAAGCCATACGTGCTGAGAGTGCCAAAGCTCTTTGCCAGACTTGATGTGCCAGAGTTTGAGCG
>QMQS01000086.1 GCA_003650585.1 Candidatus Woesearchaeota archaeon | reverse complement strand
TTTAGAGCACAGCTTATCAAGGTTGCGTGAGACAGCGTCCAAGCCCGAAATAGATTTAGCTGTTTATGCCGGGTGTGATTTAAAGCGTGTGTTCACTAGCTTAACAAATCCAGAGCTGTACACCTTGCCGGGTGTAGCGTTCAAATACGGCAAGAATGGTATCATAAATCCTCATAGAGATAAAAAGTCTAAATCTGAAGAGCCCGCAGCTAAGGAAGTACACAAAAAATCCAAGCCACTAGAGCAACGATTTCTTGTTCTGGGTCCAAAATTGTGTGGGCTAAAGAGCTTTCCAGAAATGGAGCTTGGATTAGAAGCTACTCTTTATAGGTGTTTAAATGAATATTACGAAGCATACTACCTCAACCACAACTTCATAGACTACGAAAGGATTAAAGAATTCGTATCAGAAAAGAGTATAGGCTTTGTAATCATCCCACATCATATTACTCCAAACTATGCTTTTATATTAGCAAAGAAACTTAAGCTCGATTGCCCTCAACTCACAGTTATAATCTACGAACCAAACCTCAAGGAAATCAAAGCAGCGGTGCTAAAAGAAGGAGTCGACATTGTACTTCACAATCTTAGTAAAGAGGGCATTTCTGGCTTGATAAACAGTTTTAACTCTGATTACAAATTCTTTCTTAAAGACATTGCATACAAGTACGGCGATAACGTGATAATAAATCCCAAATCTGTTGAAAAGGAGATAATTTCAAATCAAAAATACCGTTCAGAACAACTCATTGGAATGATACTTCCACGATCAAAAGAAGCCACTTTAATAGTCCCAAGGTTTTATACCGCTTACCCCTCAGTGGTTTATCGAATGGCTAGGGAGCTTTACGATAGCATAAAAAGGTTGAATTATTGTGATGGGAATTTTGGAACTGTAAAGGTAAGCGACAGCTTGAATATTGGTATTTGGTTTGAGGATTGTCCAAGTAATCTAATGGAACTATTTGAGGAAGCAAAAAAGGGTGGAGCAAAGAACATTGTTGTTTATTGCGGCGATAATAGGAAAAAAGCAAAGGAGATCTTCCTTAACCCGAATGTCGATATATTTGTTTATTACAACAAAGACACAACAGAGATACTTAGGGCGTTACTAAACAACTTAATCACGGAATCGATCTTAGCAAGGACGATTTACAAATACGGCAGCAATGTGATTAACATAAATCTTGATAATCCAAATAAGATGCGGCTTAGACCGACAATGAGTCGGCTAGAACTACTGCGGAACTCTCTGTTTGTTACTAGTAAGGATTTCAGCTTCACAACTATAGACCCTTTTGAATACTACTCTGCTGAATGGGACGACTATGGCCCAGCTATCTGGCAAGGTGATGAGCAATATGCAGACGGCTTGACTTTGGTGTTTGGTGTTAATCATGGATTTTTTGAATATCGCTTTGATTGCCCGAATCCCTCAACCAAGAAACTGGAGCTTTATGCCAAGGTTTGCTCACACTCACACAGAGAAGCAAGAAAAGCAGAGAATGCTTCTGAGCTCACACTGGAAATCAATGGCAAGGCGCTAGATAAGAGGCTTGTTTATTTTGAACCCAACCGCTCAGACTTTGTTGAGAAGTGGGTTATAAAGAATGCCAACAAGCTTGGATTAAAACCAAAAGACAACTCATTGGTTTTCAAAGTGAAGAAACAAGCAAAATATAAAACCGGCTTAACCATTTATGGCGCGAGTTTAACAAAAGCATACAGGCATATTGAGTTGCCAATCGTAATCTGCTTTGAAAAATGAACAACAGAAGACCATGTGCAGGACCATGGAAAACACCAACAATAGATGCACACGGCAACCTTACTGTGTGTTGTCATGATAAGCAATTGTTGTATAAGCTCGGCAACCTACAACGCAGCAACTTTGATGAATTGTGGTATGGGGAAAAGGCTGACGAGCTTCGCAAGAAGCACATACTTGGTAAATTTAATGAACTTGGTGACAAGAACGACACAGCAAATATAAACTGTGCAAACTGTTCTGGTTTCGAGAGTCCAAAGATAAGTGATGCGGAGGTTATTTCTTATCTCAACCAAACTGGCCAAAAGCAGCTGATAAAGAGATACTTGGATAGAGTGTGCACAGGTTGGAGTAAAATTGAGTCTTTGCTAATCGAGGTTACAGATATGTGTAATCTCGACTGTATTATGTGTCGTCAGAAGGATCAAATGATGTACTTCCATACCGCTGTTAAAAGTCCCAAGAGCCAACCTGGTTTTATGACAATGAAGCTTTGGAAATCAATACTAGATGACTTACTCAACTCAAATCTGAGGGTAAAGGCATTAACCCCATTTTGGTATGGCGAGCCGTTTATGCATCCCAAAATTATAGATATGCTAAAGTATGCGTTCAAACTCAATTACAATAAGGATTATGACAAACGTTTGGAGCAGATAAGAGCCACTAAGGACAAGAAGTTGCTTAAGGATTTTCTGGAAACATACCCCTTTAACAATAGGGTGTTTGATTACATGGAGATACATACAAATGCAACACTCCTAAGCAAAAAGATGCTTGATTACCTATTTTCAAAAGAGGCCTCACGCTCTCTTGGTTATCTTGTTTTTTCAGTTGATGCATTACACGAGTCCACTTATAAAAGGATCCGGCGTGGTGGTGATTTTACTAAGGTTATTAACAATTTGAAATATGCTTTAAAACTTAAGAGTAAACTGCTAAGCCAACCACTCAACAAACTCCGTAAGAGTGTTAGGCCTGTGATTGTGATACAGTTTATTGTGATGCCTGAGAATTACAAAGAGGCTGAGGCTTTTGTTGATTACTGGAAAACATATCTGGACAACTTGGGCATACCATGTCAGATAAATGCCGGGTATGAGCCACCTTTCTTAAAGGATACAATCTTTTTGCGGGTGCTGGGTGACATTGAACCAGAACAGCAACCAGAGGCATGGAGATTGCATGAGCAAGTTATACGCAACTCAAAGTATTTCACAGCTCCAAGCAAGCAACATGAAAAGCAAGAGAAAGAGTATATAAGGAGACCTTGTGCAGCCCTATGGAAAACCCCAGTTGTAATGTGGGATGGTTCTTTGGGTGTGTGTTGCTATGATTACAAAATGCAACTAAAGCTTGGCAATATCAATGAGTTAAAACTTAGCTGGTTGTGGAATCTTGATACTCTAGTTGAGCGTAGATTAATTCATATAAAGGGCGAGTTTGCAAAGTTGAAGGTGTGTGAGGGTTGTCCTAATCTGGATTCACCTCAGATGTCCGATGTTGAGGTTGTTGAGTATCTCAGGAACATTGGTAAACAACAAGAGATCTTACCCTACCTAAGGCGTGTTAAGAACTATAGGCTATTGAGGGAGTTTGTATGAAACTGGTGACAGATGAGGCAACGAGGAAGTTTGTGCCCGAAGCTTTAACCATAGATGAATTGGATACAGATGAAGAGTGCTTTGAGGTTGTGCTAACTAGAAAAAACCACGCTATCCTGGCTGCACTAAAATCCAAACTTAACAGTAAAACCTCACTTGCATTAAGTTATTTCAACCTATTGGAAAAAACATTTGAGCGTTTGGAGCCGCACTTTTTTCAAGAGATTGCAACTGGGGTGCACAACTTTATTAATTATTGCGAGAGCATTGGAGTAACTCTATTGAGCTCGAGTTTGAACCCCTACAACATAGTAGAGCTGTTTGATGGGACACAAAGGGTTACAACCAACCCCAAGAGAGTGTTTGTGGAATTAACAAGAAACTGCAATTCGTGTTGTAGGATGTGTTTGCGGAGGGCCAATAACAAGAAGTATCAAGTTTACAATCCAAAGCACAATATGAAATTTGAATTATTCAAAGAGATAGCTGACACCCTGTTTGAGCATGCCGAGTTTGTTGATTTGCGTGGGTTTGGTGAGAGCACCATAATGCCAGAATTTGAGAGATATCTTGATTATGCTTTGAGGTTTAAGACAGAGTTTGGTTTAGTGACCAATTTGAGTGTTCAGAACGATGCACTCTGGAAGAAGATGCTGGCAAATGGTTTCTACCTTGATATCTCAATTGATGGGGCAACAAGGCAAACATACGAGTATATACGCAGGGGGTTAAAATGGGAGCATATAATGCACAACATTAAGTTGCTCGTTTCTAATACCAAACACCCAGATAGGATAAATTTCTTGTTCACAGTGCAAAAATACAATGCCCATGAAATACCTGAGATTGTAGGACTAGCTGCTAAACTCGGAATAAAAAATGTGAAACTCTCTGCTGTCTCACCCCAGCCCTTGTTTGAGGAGATATTTCAAAGGCACACACAGAAAGAGTTTGAGGCATACTTAGTCAAGGCACAAAGATTGAGCCGGTTGCACGATATAAACCTTATATTCCTTAATAGGTTTTATGTCAATGACAAGGTTATCCCTGGCAAAGTGGAGTTTAAATGTCCCAGGCCTTTTGAGTATCTCTACATAAATTATGACGGCACTTTTGGTGGGTGTAATCAGCAACTCAGTGCTTACAAATTCGGTGTTTTCAACAAGGACAAACTTTTTGAAGCACTCAATTCTCCTGGTTTTTTAGCTTTAAGAAACTCGCTTGGAAAGCCATACCAAAACCACCTGTGCCAGTGGTGCTACAAATACAGGT
>QMQS01000085.1 GCA_003650585.1 Candidatus Woesearchaeota archaeon | reverse complement strand
CCAACATCCTGCTGTATTTGGCTCTTGGTTTGGGTTAGCTTTGCTATTCTCTCTATTAATGTGCCGAGCTCTTGCCTAAGTCTTTCAACCTCTCTCATCTTATATGGGCTAAAACCATCCAAACCAAAAATCTCCAAAGCAACTCCAAGCTCTTCCTCATCATTGATTAGAGTATCAAGTTGTGATTCAAGTTCTTCTAATGAGGAAGCGGTTAGCGCCTCAGTGTAATCATGCTTAGCCCTTTCCAATATGCCACTAGCAACATCTCTTGCTGCGTTCAACACCTCAGCATAAGCCCTAGAGAAATCTTCACATGCCTGCCTATAAGCCCTCTCTTCCTCAGCAAAGTACTCTGTCTCAACTGGTGGTGTGGGTTTGGAGTAATCCTTTAATGTATCAAGTGCAAGTCTTAGAGCATCAACAATTGACTCCTGTTTTAGAATGGTTAACTCTCTGGTGCGGTGCTTTAGCCCCTCCCTTCCATCTATCAGTCCTTGCCTATACTCAACTAGAGCTGTGTAATTTTGGCTTATAGTTGAGAATGACTCCACAAGTTCTTGCGCTTTCTTTAATTCATAACTAAGGTCACACTCAGGTTTGTTAAAGATAGCATCCAAGCCCTCAAGCTCCTCAAACAAGTGCTTAGCATCTTGAGCCAGTTTTGATGCCTCTTCCTGCGATCCTGGAAAAACACCTGCCTTTGTTTCCAGTTCTCTGAGTAGAGGCAATAGTGTATCATAAACTCCCATAAACTTCGCATAGTTCTCAATCCTTTCAATTGGCTTGAACTCAGGCAAGCCCTGCAACCCTCGATAAATCGGTATCATGCTTCTAATCTTCCCCAGTGAGCGATTGTTTGCAGCATCTTTAAACTCCTTACTCAACCTTTTGTGGATTGTTCTAACAGCATCTTGATACGTTGTCTTGTACAACTCAAACCGCCTACTTAACTCTGCTATCCATTCCCTAAAGAGAACCCCCTCTGGGGTTTGCCATTCATCCAAGTTTGAATATTTTCCAATCAAATCACTGGCATTATCAAGTTGTTCACGATAGTCTACTAAAGCCATGACATCTATGCTCTCCACTGGCTGTTCATGTAAGGAAGAAAGAAATGAGTATTTATCTTTTGAAAGTATCTGCTCAAGGGTTCTTTTATCTTCCTTCCTCTCATCTAAAGAGGGTACTATAGCTTCACTCTTCTGCTCTTTCTCCTTTCGCTTTGACCATAGCAAGCTCAACCACCTCTGATGTCAATGGGTGCTTGGCAACCACCCTACCCTCTTTGACCTGTTTGGTGACCCACCTTTCAACCACCCTTGGATATTGTTCCTCCATAAACTTAAGCCCGGTATTCCAAGCCTCTTGCCAGTCCACTTCTAAATCAAATATCTCTGTGCTTCCAGACCTGAAATACCGGGTTCTTCTGGATTGGTGGTCAGTCTTATCAAGTAAGCCCACTTCAACCAGTCGCTCAAGGGTGTTCTCCACCATCCTGTAGGTTATTGAGGGGTTCCAGGGCTTTAGCACACGGTAGACCTCCTCAGCAGTTCTCGAGTTGGTAGCATCAATCCCTTCCCCGAATACCGTAAGTGCCTCCTCACCAATAAGGGGTATGCCCAGCAAGGATTTACAAAACTGGTGCCAGTAAAGCTCTTGGATTGCATACACATCCTGCAGTTCAATAAATACAACTCCATCTTCATTTAATCTCTGGTTGTAATGAAAGAGTGCCATTGCCTCCACAAGGTCAAAATAATAGTCATCATAACTCCTTGAGCGGATTGTCCGCGGTATGTAGGATGAAATATAATCTGAGAATGGATTCTCAAACACTAGCCCATCTGTATGCAAACACTCTGCTATGTGCCTCTTGAGTGCCTCTTCCTCCTCAGGTGTTATTAGATTCTGATTTTGTAAGGTTGGATGCCTGGCTCTCGCCTTTGAGCGGAGAATTCTGTCGGTTTGCTCCTTTGATATGTCTGTATGAAGAATGAAAACCCTTCTTGAGAATTCCGTGTCATACTTGAATGCATTCTCGGTTGCAAGAGTGAATATTACACCCTTACCTGCCTGTATTGTATAATTAACCACTGACTTTGAGGCTTGATCACGAACCCTCCTCACAGCATCCTTGCCCTCTGTAATATTCTTGAGCACCTCCACCACAATCGGGTTGCTGGAACTCATTGCCTTTTGGAGTTCAGGTATATATATTATCTTAGCACGATTGATTGTCTCGGCATTATACATCTCTGCTGTTTTTGATGAGAGTTCCATCCTGTAAACATCTCCCTTTGGCAATAAAGATATCAGAATCTCTATAGTGAAACTCTTACCTGAGCCACTCAAACTCTCTATTCCAAAACTGAGCTGATGAATTGCCCCAAGTGTCTGCAAGATGGCTAGCTTCTCCTCCCCAACCAAACCCTTGCTTTTGTAATAACGCAGTAAGGTTTCTAAATCAACACTCCCTTCAACCCTCGGGGTACGAGTTTTGGACTTTTGGGGTAGCTTACCAACAAAAACTTCCCTGGTAGTGGGTGGTGGAGTGGTTTGGGGTGGTACAACAACTGCCATAGTTGTTTCAACTCTCTTTTCAAGATTGCCCCTTTTAGAACCATTGCCATTGCTTTTCTCACTACTGAAGAGCTCTATACCATACCTCTGGGATAGTTGATAGAGCGTGGGGTATAAAGACTTAGGGTTTGGGAGTTTTATCTCTCCAATACCCAACATGTGGCATCTCTCATCCAGGGCTTTGTGTATGGTCCTAACCAGATCTAATTTCGGTTTGAGGAATCTGTATTCATCTGGGAACGGTTTCCATGAGTTAGGAATACTAAAAAAGTCCTGCATTTTTCTCTTCACACTGACAAGCTCCTGTTTGGTGGTGGCTGTAAGTATTGATATAAAAATAGAGTCTGCCTCTGCTTCAATCTCGCTCAATCGCCTATAATCTCGCATAAACCTCCCTGTTACTTGGTTATAATTCCTTACTGTGTATTTCCCTCTGAGTGTCATTTTCCTATACGCCTAAACCTTTTAATTGCTGAAATTAGCTCCTCGGTTTTTATTGGTTCATAGGGCTTACCAGCTGAAGTAAGTTCATACACCTTTGCTTGGTAAACACCCTCCACTACCCTCTTAACAACTGCCCCGGTTACCAAACCATTATACCTCAATGGTGGGAGTTCACCCCTCGATACCATCCTCGCTACTTCTGTAAACTCATCCAACTGTGGTCCCTCCAAAACAGCTGTTTCAATAAGTATCCTAGTATCTCGGGGCATCTCTGTTATGTAACGCATGTTTGAGGATACCTCAACAATGGCATTCATGTCTAGTTTTGGTGAGAAAGCCACACCATCCCTTCTCATGCGGTTTAACCTACGAATGTGCACTTTGTAAATCTGTGCCAGTGTCTCGTCATCAGGCACACCAAGGTTAACCACAAACTCGAACCTTCCTGGCCTAATCAAAGCGAGGTCCATCAAGTCAGGTCTATTAGTGGCACCCCCAAAAATCACACCATCTGTGGCATATATACCATCCATATGGTTATTGAGTGTGGTAACAGTCTTGAGATTCTCTGGATCACGCTCATCCCGAGCCATTGTAGCTGCCTCTATCTCATCAATAAATATGAATACCCCTCGCTTGTAACCCTTTTGAACAGCCACGGATGCATCCTCAATCATATGGCGTAGGTTCACTGCGGTTTGGTTTACATATTTGCTACCAAAAGCAGTGTGGTCAAACTTAACAAAATCAAGCCCCGATTCTTGTGCAAATATTTGAGCCAAGAGTGTTTTGCCAGTACCAGGTGGGCCCACAAATAGTATGCCCTTTGGTACGAACACAGTGAGGGGCCCATGTGAGTTAAAAAAGCTCTCAGACTGGTTAAAGAAATAGATAATCCTCTTTAGCCCTTCCTTTATAAAATCAGCACCCCCAAAATCATCCCATGTGTATTGGCTTGTTTGTGGTTTTGTTTTGTACTCACGCTTGTAATCAAACCCGGAAAAGGTTCTAATGCGCCGTCCTTCAATCACAAATTGTGATGCATATGCCCTCTTAACAAATGGCTCCAATTCTGGCCTTGTTGCTTCGTTCTTAGCCCTGGCATTAACCCACTCAAAGAAATCATACAATATGTTGGCCCATGGTTTGTTCACCCTGTAATTAAACAATGAAGACAGAGCCCTCAGCATTTGGTCTTCCAACTGGGAACCAACCCTTGAGAAATCCAGATGCCTTTGACCAAAGATATTAGGACCATTGCTTGTGTGTTGAAGTTCTCCATCAACCAATTCCTCAAGTCCAATCTCAGAAGCGATATAAGCAGCATAAGTATTAACGAACCGTATGCCCTCCACTCCACCCACCTCTTGCGTTAGGTTGTCCCACACTAGTTCATATGCAGCAACGAACTCTGCAACTATGTCAACCAAGCGTGAGTCCTCCCTACCAAGATTCTGGGCTATCTTATACAAACTTCCACTTATCTTGGTCCTCGCAGTTATTATTCTACTATTTAGAGTCCTTCTAGTGATTGTGTGGTTCCACATTTTCAAAAAAATAGATTAAAAAATTAAAAAAGAGGCCTTCTGTTCCTCTCCTGCACTAATGCTTCAATCTCCCCATCCAAATCTTGGAAGTATGCTTCGAGTGTTTCTCTCTGTTGCCCCACACTCTCCTCT
>QMQS01000084.1 GCA_003650585.1 Candidatus Woesearchaeota archaeon | reverse complement strand
CTAAAGCAGCTCCCAGGATATGTGCCTAAGGAACGCTCTAGGTTGCTGACGCGGGTCTTCAATGATATTGCGTTCAAAAACAACCTAAAATGGCTCGGTTGGGAGGGAAGAGTAATTATAGATGAGCAAGGCAATTATGGCAATTGGAAGGGCCGCAATTTTGCATACAAGCAAGTCGTAATTAACTCAGACCAAGATCTACTTGGTAAAACACCATTTGTAAAGGTTTTTGATGTAAGCTCACATGACCTCAAGGCAAAGGTGGTTCAAAGGGCATGAACAACAAGCTATTGAGCTTCATTCATAACCACTTTGTATTAAAGAAGCACGGCAACTTTGAGCTTGCCGCAGGTACATTTTTGGCTTGCCACCTCACTGGTAAGATTGCTTCCGGAACCGCATTCGCAGCCACCCATGGACTGCTTTCTGGACCAAGTTTGACCTTACTAGGCATTGGCGCACCAGTTTTGATAGCAATGGGAGTCTATAAAAAGATAAAGAGCCATAAATTTTAAATATCTAAATGAGATATAGGGAGAAAATGAAGAAAAGAATTTCTATAACCATCAACCGCGGGCTGATAGATGAAGTGGATAGGATTGTTGATGGTAGAAGGATTAAGAACAGGAGCCACGCAATAGAGTTGCTTTTGAGTCGCGCCCTTGGTAGCCACAAGATTCAAATTGGACTCATACTCGCCGGTGGGGCTGGCACACGCCTCAGGCCAATTACTCATGAAATCCCAAAGCCGTTGCTTCCAGTCAAGGACAAGCCAGTTATGGAATACAACATTGAGCTTCTACGTAGACACGGAATCAAAAGGATTGTGCTTGCTTTGGGGTATAAAGCTGAAAAGATAAAAGAGTATTTTGGGGACGGCTCAAGGTTCGGGGTTGAGTTCATCTATGTGATAGAAAAAAAGCCCTTGGGTACAGCCGGTCCTCTGAGATTAGCCAAGCAATACCTAAAGAACACCTTTGTGGTTGCTAATGCTGATGAGCTTAAAGATATAAACATAGATGATATGTACAGGTTCCACAAATCCAACCATGCTCTAATAACAATTGCCCTCACAACAGTAGAGGATCCAAGCAAATATGGTGTGGCAAAACTCGAGGGCTCAAGGATACTCGAATTCATTGAGAAGCCTGACAAAGATACTGCCCCCAGCAAACTCATAAATTCTGGCTTATATATCATTGAACCACAGGTTTTGGATTACATACCCAAGGGTTATGCCATGCTCGAGCGGGACGTTTTCCCAAAGCTTGCAAAGATGGGTAAGGTGTATGGCTATCCTTTCACGGGTCAGTGGTTTAATACAGGGACACTAGAGGAGTACGAGAGAGCAATCAAGAATTGGCAGGGTTTCACTACAAGATAGATATCTCATAATCTTACAAGATTTTGGGGTGAAGTTTAATGGCTAAACCTGAAGAAGGTGCATTCAAACCTTACGATATAAGATTCATTTACAAAAAGGGATTTTCTGAGGATTTGGCTTATAGAATAGGACGAGGGTTCGTTGATTTTGTAGGGTGTAAGAATGTGGTAATTGGCAGAGATGCAAGAAAATCCTCAGGGCCCCTGTTTGAAGCCATAAGTAGGGGTATTATGGACCAGGGTGCAGATGTGATTGAGATAGGGCTTTGTAGCACCCCAATGCTATACTTTGCTGTTGCCAACTATGGGTATGACGCAGGGATAATGATTACTGCCTCTCACAACCCTGCTGAGTATAATGGATTCAAATTAACCAGGGAGCAAGCCATACCAATAGGTCAAGACAATGGCATGCTAGACATTAAAGCCAAGGTTCTAAGTAAGGGGTTTTCTAAGCCCACAAGAGAAGGCAAGCTAATAAGGCGAGATATAATGCAAGATTACTGTGTGCATGTGCTCTCTAAGATTAGCGTAATAGATAGAATGAAAATAGTGGTTGATGCAGGAAATGCCATGGCTGGTTACACACTACCAAAGATATTCGAGAGTTTGCCAGTAGAAGTGGTCCCAATGTACTTTAAGCTCGATTTGAGTTTTCCAAACCACGAGGCAAACCCGCTAAAATTCGAAACACTAAAATCACTCCAAGCTAGAGTGGTAGAAGAGAAAGCCCAACTTGGAGTGGCTTTTGATGGTGACGCAGATAGGGTCTTCTTTGTAGATGAGCAGGGTAGCATTGTTCCAGCAGATTTCACAACCGCACTTTTGGCAGAAGAAATGCTCAAGAAGCACCCGGGTAGTGTGGTACTGTATGACCTCCGCTCGAGTTGGGTTGTGAGAGAGGTTATTGAGAGGCATGGGGGTAAGCCAATGATGTGCAGGGTTGGACATGCATTCATCAAGCAACAGATGAGAGCCAATGATGCGGTGTTTGGTGGCGAGCTATCAGGGCATTTCTACTTCAAAGACAACTTCTACACAGAGTCAGGAGTGATTACAATGCTTAGAATGATGGAACTGATGTGCAGGAGGAGGGGAAAGCTGTCTGAGCTGGTTGCACCTCTCAAGAGATACCACCAATCTGGTGAGATTAACTTTAGGGTGAGTGATAGAGAGGCAGTACTGGCTGCTATTGAGAAACACTTCTCTGGTGAAAAGATATCACACTTAGACGGGGTAAAGATAGAAACCAATGAATATTGGGTTAACATTAGACCAAGCAACACAGAGCCATTAGTCAGGCTAACCGCAGAAGCCAAGCATCCAGAAACTCTGAAGAGGGTTGTTGATGAGGTAAAAAGGGTAGTGGAGCCATTTTTAGTAAAAGAAAACTAAACCCGCTCCAGCTTAAGTATCTGTTCAATCTCTTTCTGGCTCACAGTTGCACCCTTGAGCTTCAAGCCCCAGAGTGAAGCCTCTAACATCTCCCTTCGAGGGTTTTTGAGCAATGGCTCATCCACGCCTTGAAGGTATCTATCCAAAATACCCAACTCATAAGCCACTGTTACAAGCTCCACAGAACGGATGACCCTAATCCCACCTGCTAACTCATTGAATCTCGCTAGGTTGTTTTTGTTCAACTCCACCCTTGAGTGGAGTTTACTGCTTAGCACATGCTTCAACCCCTCGGGTTGCTCGACAAGCATTCTGGTGGTGCGTTCATCCACCACAATGGCATCTGCTCTGAGTTGTTTTGCTAGGATTAGGGCTTGTGTCTCGCCCCTTTGGAGTATTTTTATAGGATGCCCTTTGGTATAATAAATAGTGTTGGCAAGTTCCAATGCCTCTTCGGACTCTGAAACTAGGTTCTCTGTTTCAAAAAGAGATAATACTCCCTCACTCAGCAACTCCAGCACTTGGAATGCCTCGAACTTGTAGCGCCGAATTTGGAGCGGTATCTCCACCACCTCACGCTTCACCTCTGGTGGGATTATGAATTTGCCCTTGTAGTGCTTTTTTAACTCGTTCAAAACCCAAAGTAGGTTATTGAGTGCCAAGCTGATGATTGGACCTGAGTCAAACACAAGATACCTCATGTGAACAACCCCCGCACATAGCTCAGCCTTGACCTAACATCTGTCCTCACAGGCATTGATTCAGTTGTTGTGGTGTTGCCCACATAATTCATTAAATCCCACTCAGAGATACCCAGTAATGCTGCTGAGGTACCAAGAGACAAACCATGATCGTAGACCTTCCACCCCTTTTTGACCTTGGCTTGGTGGAGCACATCGTCCACATGGCGGGTGAATTTCTTGTCTGCATTGCTTATATAATCCAAAACTGCAGTTTGGGCTTTACGGTATTCATCCTCATCTGGTTTTGAGAGTGCGGAGAGGAGCTTAGTGATTAAAGAACACACCCTTTTCACATTCATGATACCGCGCTGAGCAATTTTGGCAAGAGAATAAACGACAACCGCTGCTGTTATGGAGAACTCATCATGGTATATAGAGGAGTTGTGGATGGTGTGGTTGCTTAGTTCCTTCAACCCCAAAAAATCGCCCTCCTCGATGAGCTCCAGGGCAGAACTCCAGATGCTTGCCAGGTCTTGCCTCACATCCTCACGCATAGCCAAACCAAAAAACAAGGGTATATTTAAATTTGTTTATTTGAACCTTTGAGCGCTGGGGCTTGGCATACTCTTTGAGCAAGCACTTTATGCAGTTGTGGGAGAGATCTAAGCAAGTAATCTTTTAGAGTTTATACTAAACCTCTGCTCGGTTGGCGTCCTCAAGGCTTCTTTGCAGTGCACTCATGTAGAGTTGAACATCCAAATGCCCCATAAGCGTATAACACAACCCAAGCACATTTGAGCTAGGTGTGGGCTGGCTATGAAAAACGAGGGCTTTGTAACTCTCATCTGGCTTAATAGGTGGGCTTCTCAACACGCAACATGGCACATAAGCCACAGGGTCATCTCCCAAAGGAGACAATGAAAACTTATCTGCACAATTGATGTGGGGTGAGCTCAATATGGTAAGCTCCACTCGGTAAGCGCCGTCCCTTACATCAATCATCTCCAACTCTGCCTTCAGACCTCCACGCCACCAACCCACAAACCCTCTGCCCTTTCTCACCTCGCCAGTTTCTTTTACACTTCTCTCTAGCAATGAAAATACTTGGCTTCCTATAACTGGCTTGGGTAGATGCAGAAGGTATTCAACTCTCGTGTCAATCGTCATGTCATAAACAAAAATAGTGGTTTTTTATAAACCTTTTGGTAGTAAAAACATACAAAGTGGAAAGATTTTTAATCAACT
>QMQS01000083.1 GCA_003650585.1 Candidatus Woesearchaeota archaeon | reverse complement strand
GTTAAAGCCCCTGTATAGCCCTATTCAACCTCTCGAGACGTTCTCTCAACTCTGCTACCCTCTCGGTTGGGTATTCCCCCTCTAAGAGAGCCAACCTATTCTGCAACACCCTAAGCTTCCTCCTTAGCTCATTTCTCTTTTTGTCCTCTTCCAACCTCTTATTAACCTCTTGTGCTGCTTCAACCATCCTTTTTGTAAGGTAAGCAATGTCCTTTTTGCTCAGGTACGAGAAATTCAAACTCATTTTGAAAACTCCTGCTTATACCTATTCAGGGTTTCCTTTCTGGGAGGCGGAGGGGGGGTAGCAAACTGGGATGACGCTAAGCTACTTCTAATAATTGGCAACCTCCTCTGGAGGCTGTTCATAATACTAAGTTGGATGTCATCCAACCTCTGGTTTAGCCCATCAACAGAGCTTGTTAGCTTTATTAGACCCTTTGCAATGAGGGCATTGTCATCCAAAATTCTGTTCAATTTTTCCATAATCTCTTTGCTCCCACTAGCCTCAACCCCTTCACTCTCTCCTGCTTCCTCCTCTGTTGATTCCTTATCACCCTTTATGTATTCCACACCCTTCTCGAATATCTTGAGCAACCTCTCCAATTTATCATTGATATCCTTAAGTTGGTTCTCAAGCTTATCCTCTTCACCCTCAGAACTTTGGTGCCTTAATGCCTTAATCTCATTCTTCAATTCTTCAATCTCAGAACTCAAGTCTAGGTTGTGTTCATCCTCTTTTTCCATGACCACCAGGATAACTGTGAGAAGGATATATATAATTTTCGGTACTATTCCAATTTGGGCATTTCTTGCTGGTCGCTCTTGGGTGGCTCATTCACAATGATGTCATCTATACGAAGGATCATAGTAACAACCTCTACTGCTGAAGACAATGCCTGGGTTTTCACCCTTAAGGGTTCCACAATACCACTCGGCAGAGTGTCAACCACCCTACCATTTAGCACATCAATACCAGCATAGCGCTTACCCTTATCATGCTCTGCCTTTAGCTTTGTAATAACGCTTATGGGGTCTAACCCAGAATTCTCAGCAAGCGTTACAGGAATAATCTCCATTGCCTTAGCAAACCCTTGCACGGCAAGTTGCTCTCTGCCAGAGAGTTTATCAGCAAACCTAGTGAGCTCTCTTGAGATTTCAATCTCTGCAGAGCCAGCACCACCCACAATTTCCTTAGTTGCTATAACAACACCAATGTCACCAATCGCATCCATCAGTGCCCGCTTAACCTCATCAAGAACATGCTCGCTACCACCCCTAAGCAGGATTGTAACTGCTCTAGTGTTCTCACACCCACTCACAAATGTCATATACTCATCCCCTATCTTTTCCTCATACACCACACCAGCCTTACCCAAGTCTTTAGCAGTTATTTGGTTGGGCTCTGACACAATCCTTGCACCAGTTGCCCTTGCCAATAACTTCATGTCACTCAGCTTGACTCGTCGCAGGGCATAAACACCTGCCTCCTCCAAATAGTGCTGCGCAAGCTCATCAATCCCCCTCTGACAAAACACCACATTGGCCCCAGCATCTACTATTTTTTGTACCATAGCTTTAATCATGCCCTCTTCCATTTCAATGAATTGCTCCATCTGCTCTGGGGAGCTAATGGTTATCTTTGAATCAATCTCTGTTTCCTTTACCTCGATAGGGGCATCAATGAGAGCAATCCTTGCATTCTCAACCCGAGTTGGCATGCCCTCTTTCAATCGCTCTTTCTCAAGCACTATACCCTCCACCAACTTGGAATCCTCAACAGACCCGCCTGGCTTTGTTAGGAGTTTTATATTCTCATTACGCAACCCTTCCTCAGAAACAACCTTCAACACTCCCTTCACAACAAGCTCAGCAAGTTTCTCTTTTGACTCTTCTACCCCTTTGCCAGTCATGGCAGTAACTGCAATATCTCTCAGAAGCTTAGGGTTTTTTGGCGAGACCTCTTTTGCAAGCTCTTTGAGCACACTCATTGCCTTGTTGAGTGCCATCTTGTAGCCCCTTATTATGATTGTTGGATGAATACCCTGCTCAAGCAAGCCCTCAGCAGATTTCAAAAGCTCACCTGCAATCACAACCACAGTGGTTGTGCCATCCCCTATCTCATCCTCTTGGGTTTTGGCTGCCTCAACAATCATCTTAGCAGTGGGGTGTTGAACCTCCATTGCCTCAAGAATCGTCACACCATCATTCGTTATTGTAACCTCGCCGTCACTGCTCACAACCATTTTGTCCATACCCTTTGGCCCCAAAGTTGTTCTCACTGTCTCTGCAAGGGCTTTACCAGCTAAGATGTTGTGTTTGTGGGCTTCGATGCCCCTCGTCCTTGTAGAACCCTCTGGCATAATTTGCTGGTTTACCATCCCCTCCCAACAAGAATACCACCAAGAATAAAAACTTTATGGAACAGTCACAAATATCTTTTGTAGCTGGTCGTATCTGTGTACGCTATCGTCAATAGGACAACTCCCAGCAGCACTCTGATAGCTGCACACATTCACATACACAACATAGTTGCCAGGGGGTGCCCTCTTGTCCACTTTAACCACAATCATTGTATCCTCATACTCATTGTTGAGTATTCGTATTTGTGATTTATCGTAGCTGAGGGAGAGGGCATCTGGTGGACAACCAGAGCTTAAATCCTCTTGCTCTGGAGAGCCGTATTTCATGCACTGGGCATTTATCCTAAAATAGGTTTTGGTGGGGTCTGTGTTCCTTATGCCCAAGCCAAACCCCTCTGATGAGCCCCTTTGTATTGTGGCTTTGTTAAAGGCAATCGCCACTCGCTTGTTGCCCACTATCAACCTCGCAAGCTCGTTCCTAATTTGTTGGTCAACAGGCGGTATTATCTGTTCTTGAGAGGCAACCAAATCATGAATAAACTTTATACCAAAGCTCAACACCACTACTGAGAGTATCAGTATTACTACGAAGTTCAAAGTTAGCTCAAACCCTCGCTTGTTCATAATACTACTCCACTATCTCATACTCCTTAATCAACAGAACAGTAAAGATGAGCAAGATAATTGCACCAGTTAGCAACACGAAAAAACCTTGCTTCCCTGCTGTGTTGTAAAGCAAGTAGGCACCGTAACCCACTATTGCAAACCCAAGGAGCAGGATTTTATCCAGCACTAGCTTAAGTATCTCAAACTCCTCACGCCTAGAAAGCCGTTTTCTCTCTTTCATGCTTAGGTCACCCTAACAAAGAAGGTCTTTGAGGCATACACATTGTCATCATCAGGCGCCTCTGTGTCTTCAATGAGAATCTTGTACAAGTAAGTGTCTTTGAGCAATGGTGCAAAGAGCATTATTGGATACACATTTGCCTGGCCTGGCTGTAAGCTCTGCTCAGACGAGTCCCAAGAGAAAGCAGCACACCTGTTGCCCTCTGTTCTGGTGCTCTTTGAGTAGAAGTGATTGGTGTCACCACAATCTAAGGGGTTGCCATCTGCGTCTGAATTCAGGTCTTGAATCTTTATCCTAAATTTGAGGTTTCTATCCAGGAGGTTTTTGACACCTATAACTATGGTCTTGCTGTTCCTGGACCTTATTGATATCTCAGAACTCGGGAAACTTAAGCGCTTGTCACCTGTCCTCAAGTCCTCTAGGATTTGGTCCCTAATTTGGTCTTGTACCTGTTCAGATGTCTCAGTGATTTTGCTAATCTGACCCCTGATAAATGCAAGCCCAAGCCCCAGTAAGGTCATGGCAAGCACAACAATAACAATTGCATTCACAGAAAGCTCCAAGGCGCCCCTTTTGTTGAGCATTTGACTCCACCTCATTTTTTATGATTAAAATACCTACTACCCACAATTTATATTCTGATATTTAAAATTTGCTATTCTCGTTGTTGAACACAACTCCCGCTGAGATATCTTCTAAACCAGTTCAGAGAAAGTGAGATAACTCTATCAAGGTGATTAGAAAGTTTATGCTCACCACCCAAAATTACCTCTAGTTTGGAGCCCTGTGGCAAATACTTAAGCGCGTTTTTGGAGTCCTCAATCGACACTGCATCATCTTTGCTTCCGTGGATGATGAGCACAGGGCATTTTAGCTTTGAGAGCAACTCCCTTTGATTTACGCTTTCCATATCCCTCAATATCTGTGCATCAATTATATACCTTTTTCTAACCCCCTTATCTCTTGTTTTCGTTATATATCCCTTCTCTTTTAGCTCTCTGAGTTGTTCTGGAGTAAACCTGCTACGCCAAGTGTGCTTAGGGAGTCTCGCAGTGAGAGGGGCCCACAGCACCATTGTTCCTATCTCTGGAGTACAAACCCTAGCACAGATAAGCCCACCAAGACTAAACCCAAGCAAGCCAATTTTACTAAACCCTTTATTTTTAACATACTCAAGGGCACACCTTAGGTCATCAACCTCCTTCTCAACTGTCAGCGAGGTGTCATCGCTTTCTCCAGAGCCAGAAAAATCAAACCTAAAAACAGCAAACCCAGCTCTGCAAAACTCCTCAACGGCTTTAACAAACCTCCCCCACTCATCCTTATCCCCAGTGAAACCATGGGCCATCACAATAATTGTTTTGGTTTCATTTTTGGGGATATGCAGCATGCCAACCAATCTAAGCCCTTTGGAGTTGTGGAAGAACACCTTTTCCATATTGTGTGCAATAGAAGATGACTATAAAAAGCTTTGCAAAGATTTTTATATTTGATTTTTAATAACTTCAAGCCATGAAAATCC
>QMQS01000082.1 GCA_003650585.1 Candidatus Woesearchaeota archaeon | reverse complement strand
GTTCTAAGAGTAACTTTTGCTGGTTGGTTTCAAGCTCGGCAAACACCTCTGCTGCGAGATGGGTTGGCAACAACCGAAACACTATTCCCAAATCCCTTTCATCCAATTGGCTGAGAAACTCCACTATCTCAGTTGGAGACCACCCCAAAAGGTGTTTCTTTAACTCCTTATAATTTTTTGACTCAACCAATTGCAGGGCATCTGAGTTCATACCCTGTTAGAAGCTACAAGTGTTTAAATATTTATTCTAACTATGAGGTCTTTAACAAGTTTGAAATCATTGAGGCAAAAGAGATGCACTCCGGCATACCCACAGCTTTTAATCTCTTTTATCAATTTCGCTGTGTAATCAAGCCCGAACTTGTATTCATCTCGTGCCTTTTTGAACCCCTCTTTGAGCTTCTGAGGTAGTTTGATTTTGAAGAAACTCTCGCATGAGAGCCCCTGGTTCAAACTCTTCAATGGTCTCACACCAGCAATTATTGGTATAGAGATATTGGCAGCCCTAATTGCTTTGATATATGCCCTGTAATCTGCTGGTGAGAATGCCATTTGGGTTATTGCTGCCATTGCTCCTGAGTCCTGCTTTAAACGCATATTGCTTATCTCTTTGTCTAGAGGGTATTCAGGGTGTCCTGCAACAAGTATGCAGAACTCTGTCTTTAGGCCCTCTCTTGGCTTTTCCTCAAACCCAATTCTGGGTAAATATATACCCTGGTTCATCCTTTGTATCTGCTCAACAAGCATGTAAGCACGGGGATAATCACCACTCCAGCCGCTATCCTTTTGACCTGCAGGGGGGTCACCCCTCAAGGCAAGGATGTTCCTTATACCAAAGTGATGCAAATCCATCAACATGTTCTCGATTTGGTACCGCGTGTGCTCGCGACAAACAAAATGGGTCACCACAGGTATACCAAACCTGGCTTGTATAAAATAACTCAATGGAAATGTGCCACCCCTCAAACTGCCAGAGGCGCCCATTGTCACACTAACAAAATCAACCCCCTGCTTAATCTCTTTGAACTGCTCCAGAACAGAGTTGAGGGGAATTCCATTTCTTGGGGGCACTAACTCGACAGATATTGTAAACCCCTTAGCAATGAGCTCAGTAACCCTCTTCATTTTCCTTTTATCAACTCATTTATTCTTTTTACACCACTCAAAGCGTCCTTAGCGTAAGCTGCATTTATTTTTGACGCATAATCTGGGGTTGCCACACTGCCACCTATGATAACTGGCACATTAATATTATTACGTCTGAGCTCTTTTATAACCTCTTCCATTTTTATCACTGTGGTGGTCATCAGTGCTGATAACGCTATGATATCTGGCTTTAACTCTCTTGCTTTTTTAATTATTGTTTCTGAGTTTACATTAACCCCCAAATCTACCACCCTAAAATTGTGGCTTTCAAGCAAGGCAATTACTATGTTCTTTCCAATATCATGGATATCATCCTCAACTGTGGCAAAGAGCACCAACCCTGCCTCGCTACCACCCTCTTTTTTGAGCTCTTTTTTTAAACGATTGAAGGCGAGTTTCATTGTCTTTGCTGACATGAGCACCTGGGGCAGGAAGTACTCCTTTGTTTCAAATCTCTTGCCAACCTCTGTCATTCCATCAACGAGTATATCATTTATTTCAAGGGCTGGCATCTTCTTAAGCCCCTCTTCTATTAGAGGGAGAATATTGTCTGTATCCCCGTATATTATTGCATTGTACAACCTCTTCTTCAGAGGAAGCCCTGTATAATCAACCTCTTGCTTTTTGAAAGTGATTTTTGGATTGTAGCCAGGGTTTCTTATGAGGTCCAGTGGGTTGAGTATAGCCAAATCAAGCCCTGCCTTTGCAGCCCTTGCATAAAACCTGGCATTCAATGCGGTCCTGTGGGGCATACCAAACGAGACATTGCTGATGCCGATTATTGTGGCATACCCTAAGCTCTTTATTTTTTTGACTGTCTCAAGCACAACTTCCTCTATATTGGGTTGGGTTGCCATTGTCAACACCACCGGGTCGATCACAATATCACACTGCCTTATGCCAACTCTCAAGGCATTCTTGATTATCCTTTTAGCAATCTCCACTCTCTCAGCCACATCTTTAGGTACGCCCCTGTCATCTATGCACAACCCTATGATGCCAGCTCCATATTTCTTAGCAAGTGGAAGCAGCGTATTCATGGATTTCTCAGAGCCATTCACTGAGTTCAATAAGGGCTTACCCGCCACTTTCTTTAGCGCGCTTTCTATTGCCTTGGGGTTTGACGAATCTAGTACCAAAGGCACGTCCACAACACTTTGCACAACATCCACTGCCTTAGTAAGCAGTGCCTCTTCATCCAAACCAGCCACACCCACATTGATATCCAGAAGGGTTGCACCCTCCTCAACCTGTTGCAATGCCTGTGTTCTAATGTAGCTCGTTTTGCCCTGTTTCAGCTCCTCGATAAAGCCCTTCTTGTTTGCGGGATTAATCCTCTCCCCAACAATCTGAGTGGGTTTAATTGTAATTGTTCTTGTTCTTGAGCACAGTTTTGGCTCGGGCTTAACATCCCTCTGGGTTGGCTTCATGTGCTTGACCCTTTTGGCAAGTTCCCTAATAAAATAGGGGTTTGTGCCACAGCACCCCCCAACTATGGCTGCACCAAGCTTAACAAACATAGCACCAAACTCAGCAAACCTTCTTGGCGAGTAATCCCAAACTGGGTTGTGGTTAATCAACTTTGGGAGCCCTGCATTTGGTTGAAAACACAATGGCTTTTTTGTGAGTGTTACCAGGAGCTTGGCGGTTTCGTACATGCCCTCTGGACCATCAGAGCAATTGAGCCCTATTATATCTGCTCCAATTGCTTCTGCCACAGTCACATAACTCTCCACATCAGTGCCAGTTGTGGCTCTCCCACCTTGGATTGTCATAGAGCTAATTATAGGACCAGGAAAAATCTCTTTGGCAGCAATCAGTGCTGCCTTGAGTATTTTTATATCCGAAACAGTCTCTATAATAAGCAAATCAACCCCCTGCAAGGCTTGTATCTGTTGCTTGTATGCGAGGTATGCCTCCTCAAACGTGAGTTTGCCGAGTGGCTCAACAAACTCACCAAGAGGTCCGAGGTCACCCACAACATAACACCCCGGACATGCCTCCCTCACATTTCTCACTGCTGCCCTGTTTATCTCTTCGACCTTGTGGGCAAGCTCATACTTGGCAAGTTTTATGGGGTTAGCACCAAATGTATTGGTAAGAATTAGATCTGAGCCAGCAAGCATATACTCCCTATGAATGCTCTGGATAACCTCAGGATGGGTTATGTTGAGCAATTCAGGGCAACACCCCTGAAACCCTTGCCTCTGGAGCATTGTACCCATAGCACCATCAAGCACCATTACCTTTGTTGAGAGCTTTCTCAAGAACTCCTCTTTAGCAAGCATTGCATTTAATTGGGCTTGTGGTTTTATAATTTTTTTGCAAAAATAACCCAAAGGTTTAAAAACCAATCCTCAATCTTTCTTACGTCCAACTAGTTTGGACCAATAAAATACTAAGGAGTAAAGACCTCTAAAAGGGTTCTTTTCTTCTCGGTATTGTTTGAGGAGGATAAGAATGGAAGGAAAGGTAAAATGGTTTAACCCAAGAAAAGGATACGGGTTTATTGAAGGTGAAGACGGGCAGGATTACTTCGTGCATCATACTGCCGTCAAAGACGGGGCCTTCTTGCACGAGAACGATAGTGTCTCTTTTGAACCCGCTGACACTGATAGGGGTAAACAAGCTCAAAAGGTCACTCTAAATAAATAAAAAGTTTTTTTGAAAAAATTTTTATATGTATTAGTGTTTAGAGTATTAAAATGGAAGACGAATTCTTTGAGTTACAAAGGTTACTTAACGAGAAGGGTGCGATTGAAAAGAAGATATCCAAGTCAATGGAAAGGGTTTTTGGGATTTGGGCTGAGAAGTTGCTCAGGAATGACATCTCTGAGCTCAACATCCTCGAGCAATTGAATGAGATTACAGACGATGAGGATATGAAAACAGAAATATTAGACAACTTCATAAAGTACATGAAAACCAAAAACAAGAAATGTCTGCTCTTGGAAAAAACCCTCGCAGAGAGGTACTTAGAAAAAGCTGACAAAGACCTACTTGAGTTGAGTCTCTTCAAACTCGACTACATGCACAATCTGTTTCACGCAATGAACGAGTCAAAGAAGATAGAGGAACTCAACAAGATTTTTGAGAAACTATCTGAGGTACTTGTTAAGGCGTGGGGCATAAAGCAAAAGTAGGATTAATCGCCTCATTCTCATAGTGAGAAGAGAATAATAATTAGGGCTCCAGAGAGCATTATCAATGCACCCAGACCCCTTATAAAGAGGTTCACTATAGAGATTGACCACAAAAAACTCGGAAAACCATTTACTGCAATAATATTAGTTAGCTGTGATTACAGATTGCTCAGACAACTCAAAAAGGATCAGCATCAACTCGCTAAGGAGATACGGCAAATGCCTGAGGTGGAAGGGGTTGAGGTGGTAACTGGTGCCACTGACATGGTGGTGAGGGTTAGGGTGAGAGATGTTGAGGAGTTTGACCTCTTCCTCCTAAAGAAATTTCAAAAAATACAAGGAATGGACAAGACTCAATCCCTCATTGTAATACACGAGAGTTAGCATTAGATATCTCTGATTACTCAAGCACGTATTCCCAGCCAGGTTGCCAAGCCCCTGCGTTCCTC
>QMQS01000081.1 GCA_003650585.1 Candidatus Woesearchaeota archaeon | reverse complement strand
GAATATTGATTTTAGGGCATTGTTTTCTGAATGTAAAAAAGCAGGTTATAAAGGGCCATTTATTTTGGAATTGTTTCCATACGAGAATATTCTGAAGGGTAAGCAAATATTCTCTGAGCTTTGGGAAAAAGCATAAAGCCAGGTGCAGGGTAGATTGAGCATTGCAGCCACACCCAATATTCTCGGCAAATGATTAATTCACAACCCTCAAACCAAAAAATATTTATATGCTATAGCTATAGTGCTGGTTAGGATGAGGTACAGGTGCAATAACTGCAATTATACCTTTGAACTAAAAGAGGGGAAGCGGCTCCCAAAGAAATGCCCCTACTGCTCAAAGGAGAATTCGCTTGAGAGAGTGAAAACAGCACAGGAGCTGATTGATGAGGTTGTTCACCTCGGTGAAGAGTAGAGCTAGCTCAATCGCTTTTTCTTTGGAGTCTTCAAAAAGCTTAGTAAATCCTTTAATGTGTATGTGTTTAGCAGATTGGCTTTGGTGCACCAACCACGCCTTGCCATAGCCACCCCATATCTTATAAAACCCAAATGCTCTAGAGCATGGGCATCAGTGTTAATCACAAGCATTGTGTGTTCAATAGCACCCTTGGCATGCACATCATTGAGGTCTAAGCGTGCTGGATGACTATTTATCTCTAGAAGAGTGCCAGTTGCCCTGGCCTTCTCAAACACACGCTCCATTGCAAGCGCGTAACCCGGCCTTATGCCTATCATCCTGCCTGTGGGATGACCAATACAAGTGACGTAAGGGTTCTCCATTGCCTTACAAATCCTCTTTGTCATCTCCTCCTCAGAGCCCTTAAACCCAAAGTGTATAGATGCCACCACAATATCAAGCTGCTTGAGCACATCCTCTGGTAGGTCTATATTGCCCTTCTTGTCAATATTGACCTCTGCCCCCTTAAGGATTCTGAATGGTGCCAACTCCTTGTTGAGTTGGTCAATCTCTTTCCATTGCTCCCTCAAACCATTGTAATCAAGCGCCCCAGCAATCCTCAACCTTCCAACATGGTCACAAACACCCATGTACTCATACCCAAGCTCTATGCATTTCTGTGCTAACCTCCTTATGCTATCCCTACCGTCAGACCAATCAGAATGTATGTGTAAATCACCCTTAATATCCTCCAAACAAACAAGCTTGGGCAGCTTGCCCTGCTGGGCTGCCTCAATCTCGCCTCGGTCCTCTCTCAACTCTGGCGGAACAAACTCTAAACCGAGTGCCTTGTAAATCTCCTCCTCACTCCCACCACCTATCCTCTCGTCACCCTTGAAAAGACCGTACTCTGAGAGCTTCATACCTTTGCCCTTAGCGATTGTCCTCAACTTTACATTGTGCTGCTTAGAGCCAGTGAAGTACTGTAAAGCAGAGCCATAACTCTCTCTGCCAACAACCCTCAAATCCACCTGCAATCCGTTCCTGAGTATGATAGAAGTCTTTGTAAGCCCTCTCAAAAGCACCTTGGCTACACCTGGCAATCTAGTGAAAACATCCATAAGTTTCTGGGGCTCAGTTGAGATAGCAAGTATGTCAAGGTCTCCTATGGTGTCCTTCATTCTCCTAACAGAGCCGCATATATCCACCCTCTCAGCATACTTGCTTAACTCGCTTGCGAGTTGCTCAGCCAAAGGCAGCACCAAACCCAAACTAAAGCGAGTGGCGCCTTGAGCAAATTTAATTGCCTCAAGTATATCTTGCTCTGTCTTAGCCCCAAACCCCTCAAGGTTGCGTATCTTACCCTGCTCAGCCGCCTTTTTTAAATCCTCTACATTTCTAATGCCTAGCTTCTCCCACAAAACCTTTATCTTTTTGGGTCCAAGCCCCTCTATCCTTCTCAAGCCTTGAATATCCACAGGCATCTGTCGCCTCAGCTTCTCAAGATACCCGAGTTTGCCTGTTTCCAAGATCTCCTTAATCTTCTTTGCAATTGCCTCTCCTATGCCCGGTAGTTGTGTGAGGTTATCTTTATACACCTCAATGCCCTTAGGAAGGCTCTCTATTGTCTCAGCAGCACGCCTGTATGCCCTAACCTTAAACCTCTCATCCTCCATCTCCAACCTGTCTGCTATTTCATAGAAGATGTCTGCTATCTCTTTGTTGCTCGGCATACAAGAATCAAAGACAAAAGGGTTATTTAAATTTATGCTCAAAGTTGTTGTTTTGGGGTAAGCACATAGAAGCCCATACGACGCTTTAGCATCTCAGCATGGACATCCTCAATTGTTTCAGCTTTATCAGGCAAAACCACAACCTTTTGCTGGAGCATTAATCGGTACCCGCCCTGGGTATGCACATAATTAAACTCAGAGAAGCCAAGGGTTTGTTCAAGAGAGGAGTGATGCACCAAATCAGGGTGATACACAAGCATAAACTCCTGTACCTCAGCCAATGAAGTGGGCACAACACCAACTCTGTGTGGGAGGGTATTGAGCTTAATAAACCCCTCTAAACTAGGAAAGAAGTGGGCTTTGTTGAGGTAAACACTATCTGGCTCAATCCTCATAGCTTCCAGTTTGGATATTGCGTCTGGGTGGGTTCTTCTAAACTCATTGTCCCTCTCCAATGTAATAAGAACTAATTCAACCCCAGGGAAATAAAGCATCACCTCTTCACCCTCAACCTCAACCTCTGTTCTTTCTGCCATCTCCTGAAGCTCTAAGATTCCAGCAGTATTGGGTATTGCCTCTTGGAACGCAAGAATAAGTTCTGGGATACCACCAAGCGATGTGAGCTTGGTAGCATACGCCACCCTGACTGGCCTTTCTTGTAGCTCTATAATCCCCTCTCTTCGAGGGAATAAAAACCCTTTGTGAAGTAACACCCTAAGATTATCCTCAAGTGGCATAACTATTCAGGAGTAGTTATTATTTATAAATTTTACTAAAGAGAAAATTGAAACAAGTCGCTTAGTGAACCTCTCTACATTCACACAATCTATGAGTGTGCGACCCTTTAAGTCAAGTTATAACCTCTCCCTAACTTAAAACAGATTTCTCTTATTATTATAAAAGGGGAAAGGGTTAAATATTAGCCCTTGTTTCACCCTGCCAATGATAGAAAAACCAAAGATTCTTGCCACAAGAACACTGCACAATGGATGGCTCAAATTAAAGCAAGCAGATATTCTCTTACCAAACAACACTGAGATGACATATACCTTTGCAGAAAAGGAAGATGGCGTGATTGTCCTGCCGCTAACAAAAGACAAGCAGGTGGTGATGGTTGAACAGTTTAGAGTGCCAATTAAAAAGGTATTCTTAGAGCTGCCAGCTGGATTGCGTGAGCCAGGTGAGACACCAGAAGAGACAGCAGCAAGGGAGCTTGAGGAGGAAACCGGCTATAAACCAGGCAAACTTGTGCATCTCACCACAGTCTACCCTACCACAGGGCTAATAAACTTTAAGGCACATCTATTCTTTGCAACTGAGCTTAAGAAGACAAAACAGAACCTTGAGGAATCTGAATTCCTGGAAGTGAGGCTCATACCTCTAAAGCAATTTGAAAGAATGGTAAAAGAGGGCTATATGGAGGGCTCGATGGCTCTGGCGTATTTCTATGCAAAGTCCAAAAAGCTTATTTAACAAATTTTATAAACCACCACACAAACTTTAGTGATTATGGATATTGATAAGGAGATTAGGGGGTATGCACTCCAGAACGCAATCCGCTACAATGGCAGAGCCAACCCTGGCTCTGTAATAGGTATGCTTCTATCAAAGCACCCACAACTCAAGTCCAAGGTTAAGGAGATTGCTCAAAAGGTCAACTCAATTGTCAAGCAAATAAACAAACTTCCACTTGAGGCACAAAAACAAGAGCTAAGCCAAGAGTTTCCAGAACTCTTAGAAGAGAAACACAAGGAAAGGGAGATCAAACTCCAACCATTGCCAGGGGCAGTAATGGGTAAGGTTGTAACTAGGGCTGCCCCTAATCCTAATGGTCCAATACATCTCGGGAGTGCAAGGGCCGGTGTGCTATCATTCATGTACGCTCAAAAATACAAAGGCAAGTTTGTGCTGAGGTTTGATGACACCTCACCCAAAACCAAGCCACCATTGCCAGAGGCATACAAATGGATAATAGAGGACTTCAAGTGGCTTGGGGCAAAGATTGACAGGGTTGAGTATGCCTCAAAAAGGTTTGAGCGCTACTACGAGGTGGCAGAGGAGTTAATAAAGCTAGGTAAGGCATATGTGTGCACATGCCCATCTGAGGGATGGAAACAACTCAAGGCGCAGGGTATTGCATGCCCTTGCAGAGCTCTAAACCCAGCTGAGCACCTCAAGCGCTGGAGAGCCATGTTCACCAAATTCAAAGAGGGTGAGGCAGTGCTGCGTATTAAGACAGACCTAAAGCACAAAGACCCTAGCAGGAGAGACTGGTGGGCTGCCAAAGTGATAGAGCAACCAAATCACCCAATAACAGGCAATAAGTACAGGGTCTGGCCCTCGTACAATCTCCAGTCAGCAATTGACGACCATGACTTTGGCATTACTCACATTATTCGCGGTCAGGAGCACACCCAAAACGAGATGAGACAACGCTACATCTTTGATTACCTTGGCTGGAAATTCCCCATAGCAATTCACCATGGAAGGATTATACTTGAGAGCGGGGGGCTATCAACAACCAAAACAAGAGAGTTAATCGAGTAGGGGGAGTACAGTGGTTGGGACGACCCTCGCTTGTTTACAATAATGGCTCTAAGGCGACGCGGGTTCCAACCTGAAGCAATACGAGACATTGAGGTTAGCGT
>QMQS01000080.1 GCA_003650585.1 Candidatus Woesearchaeota archaeon | reverse complement strand
GTTAATAACTAGCACATCAGCTCTTCTAAAGTTTATCTCACCAGGGAAATACTTTGTTTCATGCCCTGCCCTCAACGGGTCAAGCACGCACACCTCAATGTCTGGTTTAATAAAAGGGAAATCATTGTTACCGCCATCCCATAGGATTATATCCGCCTCCTTCTCTGCCTCTCTCAGTATTGCCTCATAGTCCACACCCGCATAAACAACCATGCCTCTGGCTAAGTATGGCTCATACTCTTCCCTCTCTTCAATGGTGCACTTGTGTTTGCTCAAGTCCTCATAGGATGCAAATCTCTGGACCCGTTGAAGCTCGATATTGTAGTTGTATGGCATAGGGTGTCTAATTGCCACAACCCTCTTGTTGTGTTTCTTTAGTATCTCTATAATCTTCCTTGAGGTCTGGCTTTTACCGCAGCCCGTCCTCACGGCACACACAGATATGACTGGTTTCTTGGAGCGGAGCATTGTCGCATTTGGTCCATAGATGATGAAGTTGGCTCCAGCACTCATGGCTTCGGATGCCTTGTGCATAACATACTCGTGGCACACATCACTGTATGCAAAAACAACCAGCTCAATAGCTTTACTTTTGATGAGTTCTGTGGCTTTGCTCTCGCTGACAATAGGTATCCCACTTGGGTAGAGTTTGCCAGCAATTGAAGCAGGATAAATCCTACCAGCAATGTATGGTATTTGAGTGGCTGTGAATGCAACCACATTATAGCTGGGATTGTCTCTAAAAACAGTATTGAAGACATGGAAGTCGCGACCACCCGCACCAAGAATTAAAACATTCTGTTTTGCCATTTCTCAACACCTCTTCACTCGAGCTTGAGTAGTTTGAGCATTAGGGCCTTCTGGGTGTGTAGGCGGTTTTCTGCCTGGTCAAACACCACACTCTGTTTACCGTCAATTACCTCTGCTGTTTGTTCCATTCCACGCATAGCAGGGAGGCAATGCATGAAGATTGCATCTGGTTTGGCATGTGCTATAAGCTCTGTGTTAACTTGATAAGGGCGAAGCATCTTTACACGAGCCTCTTGTTTTGTCTTTGGTATATGGTAAGACATCCACGAGTCAGTATAAACCACATCAGCATCCTTAACGGCCTCTATTGGATTGTGGCTCACCACCACCCTTGTTTTGGTTTTCTTAGCAGCTTCAATTGCCCAATTCACAACCCTTGCATCTGGCATGAACTCTTTGCTTTTTGGGCAACCTATGAAAATGTTTATACCCATTATAGAGCACCCAAAGAGGAGGGAATGGGTGACATTGTTGTTGCCATCACCAAGATAAGCCAACTTTAGCTCAGAAAGTTTGCCTTTCTTCTCTCTTATTGTTAGTAAATCTGCCAGCACTTGGCACGGGTGTGAGAAGTTTGTTAGGGCGTTTATAACAGGGACACTGGCATTTCTGGCTAGTTCTTCCAGATGCTCATGGGAGTACAATCTTGCTGTGATTATATCAACGTACCTTGAAGCGGTTTTGGCTGTGTCTGCTATTGACTCCTTTTCACCCATTGGCGAGGTGGCTGTGTTGAAATAGATTGCATGCCCACCCAATTGTGTCATCCCAACCTCAAAACTCACCCTTGTCCTGAGAGAGGGCTTCTCAAATATCATCAAAAGTGTTCTGCCCTTGAGCTTGTTTTCATACCCACTTGGATTATGCTTAAGCTCTTCTGCAAGTTTCAAAACCTCGAGTAGCTCTTGCCTGGACAATTGGCTTAAAGTGAGCAAATCCTTATCCATTTTTATTAGCTCAACCCTGCTGAGGTCTCATGAATGGAAAGAGTATAACATCCCTTATTGAGTGTTGTCCAGTTAAGAACATAACCATCCTGTCAAACCCTATCCCGAGCCCACCTGTGGGTGGCATGCCGTATTCCAGGGCGATCAAGAAGTCCTCATCAAGAGGATGCGCATCCTCATGGCCCTGTTCCATAAGTTTTTTTTGCTCCTCAAACAGTTGCCTCTGGAGGATTGGGTCATTGAGTTCTGTGTATGCATTCCCCAGCTCATAACCGTACGCAAATGGCTCAAACCTCTCAATGAGTTCAGGGTTCTTTGGGTGGGGCTTGCACAATGGGGTGCTCTCCTTTGGATGGTCTGTAATAAAGGTTGGTTGTATTATCTCCTTAGCTACAAACTGCTCGAACAACTCCATCACTATAACCCCCTTTGACCACTCTTCGTCATACTCAAACTTTAGTTGTTTGGCTTTTACCTCTGCGAGTATTTCCTCTTTTGTTAGCTTGGCCACATCAATCCCTAAGTGCTTTTTAATTGCTTGGTACATGGTGAGGCGTTTCCAAGGTGCTTTGAAATCCAGCGTTTTGCCTTCGTATTTCACTTTCGTAGTGCCCAGTATCTTTTTGAAGATATATTGGAACATCCCCTCAGTTAACCTCATCATGTCATTGTAATCATGATATGCAGCGTAGCATTCCATCATTGTGAACTCAGGGTTGTGGCTCTTGTCTATGCCCTCATTTCTGAAATTCTTTGAGATGGTGTAAACCTTCTCATACCCACCCACAATCAATCGCTTGAGGTACAGCTCAGGCGAGATGCTCAAGTAGAGTTTCATATCAAGCGCCTTTAGATGCGTGATGAAAGGGGTTGCCTTTGCTCCACCATAAACTGGCTGGAGTAGGGGTGTTTCAACCTCTAGATAACCCTGCTTGTTTAGGTACTCACGCATGAGCTTGAGTGCCTTTGTCCTTATTACAAAGCGCTGTCGCACATCTGGGTTCATGATTAAATCAAGGGCCCTGTGGCGATACCTAAGCTCTGGGTCCTTTAGCCCAAACCAGTTACTTGGTAATGGGCGGAGCGCCTTTGCCAAGATGGTGAAGCCAGACACATTCACTGTGAGCTCGCCTGTTTTTGTTTTGAATAGCACGCCCCTCGCACCAATGAAGTCCCCAATGTCAAGCTTTTTGATGAGTTTATAGTTTGCCTTACCGAGTTTGTCCTGTTGGAAGTAGAGTTGGATCTTGCCAGTACTGTCTTCTATATCCAAAAAACTGGCTTTGCCCATCAATCGGATTGAGCGTATCCTACCTGCCACTATTACCCTTACCCTTGTATGCTCTCCCCTCTTGAGTTTGGTATATTTCTCTTGGAGAACTCCGGCATAGTGTTTCTTTTTGAATCTGTGTGGATACGGCTCTATGCCTGCCTCTTTCAAAGCCCTCAACTTAGCCAATCTCTCTTCCATGAGTTTCTTCAGTCCCTTACCTAAGCTTGAGGAGTTCATTGCCATCCCAGTACTTATGCTTGTTTTATTAATCTTTTGTTTTTGCCCTTGGTTTTGGCGAACAGAAAATAAGAGTAAAAGATTGTAAAGCATGCAACTCCAAGCACAAGTGCAATGGTTAGTATGAAGGCCCATTTACCAGGAAGGACGGTGCTTGCTAGAATAAACAGGGCTGCTATCCTAAACAATCTCCCCCCTAATGTGTTTGTTTTGTCCCAAACTTTATCAGAGCTTAAAGTCCAGGGCGTTCTGATACCAATGAAATAATTTCGCTTTGATTTCTCAGTCAGAACACCTGCAAGGTAAATAATTATGGCTATCCCTGGCAAAATAATCTTCGAGAGGTCCATACCGAAGCCCAAGTTGTAGGCAATTGAAGCAACTTGTATATACAATAAGAATGCCACCATTGCAACTATAAAAAGATTAAAGGAGCCAATGAACTTCTGGATATTTGCTTTGAATGGTTCGATATTGGGTATAACTCGCATTAACCACCAGAACACAAGCCCCAACCCAGGCATAAGAAAAACCAGTAGGGCTTTGTGGGCATAACTGTCTGGCATGCCTTGCGCATTCCAGTGTATTGCTACCCTTTCTGGTAACTTGTTATAAAGGGCTAAGCCAAAAACCATCCCCACGAGTACCAACCCAAGTAGCATTAAGTCGTATCTTGAGATTTTCATTTACCAAACTTCGCCCCTTGATAAACCAAACTCCAGAGTTTGTTGTTGAGCTGCTCAATGCTGGTTCTTATCTGTTTGGTAGAGTCTCTATCCCTTATAGTAACGCTTCCATCCTCAAGTGTTTGGTAATCGATCGTTACAGTGTAGGGTGTACCAATCTCATCCTGTCTTGCATAGCGTCTGCCAATGGAACCGCTTTCATCATAGAATGCATTGAAGCAGCCCTTAAGTTGAGCATAAACCTCCCTTGCCTTTTTATCCAGCCCGTCCTTTTTCACGAGAGGGAAAACAGCCACTTTGAAGGGGCTGAGTGATGGGTGGAGTTTAAGCACAACATTCCCCCTTGAGTTATCGTAAGTGTAGGCATCAAAGAGGAAAACCAGCAGGGCTCTCTCGATTCCCTGGGATGGCTCAGCAGCCACATACGGAAGCACCTTGGATTTCGTAGCCTCATCATAAACCTCGAGTTTTTGCTTACTGAACTTCTGGTGTTGACCAAGATCGAACTGTCCACGGTCTGCATCACCGTGCACCTCTTTCCAACCAAAGGGGAACCTATATTCTATGTCTATACACGCCTTTGCATAATGTGCTAGTTGGTCTTTGGTGTGGGGTCTAATTCGGAGGTTTTTTTCATCAACTCCGTAACTAATAAACCAGTTATAAAATGAAACCACCCAGTAGGCATGCCACTTGGAGGCAAAAACCCCTTGCTTAAGAAGCTCTTGAACCTTAGCTCTTTTGTAGCCTGTTTTTGAGTCATTTGCAAGATTCAACTGGGTTTGTTTGATTTTGTTATAGTGTGGACACTCTGAAATCCTGTTTGGGTTGACAAAAAACTCTATTTCG
>QMQS01000079.1 GCA_003650585.1 Candidatus Woesearchaeota archaeon | reverse complement strand
GTGAGTAGCTCTTTTGAGACGCCCACAGCCAAAAAATCCGAATTGCTTTTAATCCATCCATCGATATGATAAGAGCATATCTAAGTAAGATTGAGAAGTTAATCTCAAAGGTAGACTTGTTCATGGTGAATGAGATTGAAGCACACTTGCTCACCAAAAAAGAGGGCGTGAAGCCTCAACTCAGGACTATTAAGAAACTTGGTCCTAAGATGGTAATTGTAACAGAGGGAGCAGAGGGAGCAGGGTTTTACAACGGCAAGGAGTTTCTATACATAAAGCCACATAGGGTTAAGGTAGTGGAAGTAACAGGTGCGGGAGATGCCTTTGGTGCGAGTTTTGTTGCCGGGTTGATTCGTAAGCCAAACAATGTGAGGTTTGCCCTCAAACTGGCTTTGATAAATGCCGAGTCTGTTATAAGAAGGCATGGTGCCCATGCCGGGCTTCTCACTTACGAGAAGGCAGTTGAGGCAATGATTAAGCCGACAAGAATAATAGTGTTGTGAGGTAGGTAAAATGGAAAAAGATAAAGCGTTTATACTTTGGTTTGACCAAATAAGTAATGATGATGTGGGTTTAGTTGGAGGCAAGAACGCCTCTCTTGGGGAGATGTATTCTAAGCTCACCCATCTTGGGATTAAGGTGCCAAATGGGTTTGCTATCACCGCTTATGCTTATAGATATTTCATTGAAAAGGCAGGTGTAATGGACGAGATAAGGCGCCAACTCTCAAAGTTGGATATATCAAATATAAACTCACTAGAGAGGGTTGGGCATAATATACGGGAGCTTATCCTCAAGGCAGAATTCCCAGAAGAGCTGAAGTCAGCAATTGAAGAGGCATACGAGCATCTCTGCAAGCAGTACGGGCCAAACACAGATGTGGCAGTGAGGAGTTCTGCCACTGCTGAGGATCTACCTGATGCCAGTTTTGCAGGGCAGCAGGAAACATTCCTCAACGTTAGGGGTAAGGTTGCCTTAATGGAGGCATGCAAAAAGTGTATTGCCTCTCTCTTTACAGATAGGGCTATATCCTATCGCGAGGACAAAGGGTTTGACCATTTCTCAATTGCTTTGAGTATTGGTGTCCAAAAGATGGTGCGCTCGGATAAGGCAGCATCTGGGGTGATGTTTACTCTTGATACTGACTCTGGTTTTAGGGATGTGGTCTATGTCACTGCCTCATATGGATTGGGTGAGAATGTGGTTAAAGGGGCGGTCAACCCAGATGAGTTCTATGTGTTTAAACCAACACTCAAGCAGGGCTATAAGCCCGTTATACTCAAGAGGTTGGGTTCAAAGAGGATGAAGTTAATCTACTCAAAGGGAGGCACGAAGAGCACTAAGAATGTGCTTGTATCTGATAGAGACAGAGCAAGGTTTTGTGTAACAGATGAAGAGGTGCTCCAGTTGGCGAAGTGGGGTTGTATTATTGAGGAGCACTACTCAAATAGAAACCAGCGTGACACACCAATGGATATTGAGTGGGCTAAGGATGGTGACACAGGCGAGTTGTTTATAGTTCAGGCAAGACCCGAGACAGTCCATTCACAGAAGAATCTCAATGTGATTGAGCGCTATAAACTCAAGGAGAAGGGTGAGGTGCTTGTTGTGGGTGATGCGGTGGGCGAGAAGGTTGGCATTGGGGTTACCCACATCATAAAGGATGTCCACAGAATTGACGAGTTCAGAAAGGGTGAGGTGTTAGTGACAGAGATGACCGACCCTGATTGGGAGCCCATCATGAAGATGGCTTCTGCTATTGTTACAAATCGGGGTGGAAGGACATGCCACGCTGCAATCGTTTCAAGGGAGCTTGGAATACCCTGTGTTGTTGGCACAAGCGACGCCACTGAAAAGGTGCCCAATCACACCCTAGTTACTGTTTCTTGTTGTGAGGGAGAGAAAGGGTATGTGTACAAGGGGAGCCTCAAGTTTGATATTGAGCGTGTGAACCTAGAGGAACTACCCAAAACAAAGACAAAGGTAATGCTGAATGTGGGCAACCCTGAACAGGCGTTCTCTCTGAGCTTCTTGCCGAATGACGGAGTGGGTTTGGCAAGGGAGGAGTTTATCATCAACTCCTACATTAAGGTTCACCCACTAGCGCTGCTCAATTTCGAGAAACTCAAAAACAGGCATCTAAAGAAAGAGATTGAAGAGATTACAAGGGGTTATGCTGACAAAAAGCAGTTTTTCATAGACAAGCTTGCTGAAGGGATTGCTATGATTGCGGCTGCCTTTTACCCCAAAGATGTTATTGTGAGGTTGAGTGATTTCAAGAGCAATGAGTATGCAAACCTCATTGGTGGAGAGTTGTTTGAGCCAGAGGAGGAAAACCCTATGATAGGATGGCGTGGTGCCTCTAGATACTACTCAGAGAAGTATGCTCCAGCATTTGGACTCGAGTGTATGGCATTCAAGAAGGTAAGAGAGGAATTCGGGCTAAAGAATGTAAAGATAATGGTACCCTTTTGCAGGACAGTGGAGGAGGGCAAGCGCGTCCTTGCTGAAATGGAGAAGTATGGGCTCAAGCGAGGAAAGGACGAGTTGGAGGTTTATGTTATGTGTGAAATACCGAGTAATGTGATTCTCGCTGAGGAGTTCTGTAAAATCTTTGATGGGTTTAGCATCGGTACAAATGACCTAACGCAGCTTACGCTTGGGTTGGACAGAGACTCTGAACTGGTTTCAAGTATATATGACGAAAGGAACGAGGCAGTTAAGAGGCTGGTAGCCCAGGTCATTAGAGTTGCAAAGAAGAATGGGCGAAAGATAGGCATATGTGGTGATGCCCCCAGCACTTTCCCAGAGTTTACAGAGTTCCTTGTTGGAGAGGGTATTGATTCTGTGTCTGTTACCTCAGATGCAGTGCTTAAAACAATCCTCACTGTGGCTGAAAAGGAAAAACTTTTAAACAAGTCCTGATTGGGGTTGGCTAGATGATACAGTATTCCAGGAAAGGGCTGAAACGCCCTCTCCCAAAGCGACAAAACGAAGCAAAGAGGGTTTACCTTTTTGTGCTTATAATCGTGCTCATAGCCCTCATTGTTGTAATCTTTTGAAAAAGGGGTGGGAGTTTGAAACTGAGTGGCTTGGATAAACTCACAACAAATGGTAAGAGCATATTCTTGGCATATGACCAGGGCTTAGAGCATGGACCTGTGGACTTCAATCTTAGCAATATTGATCCGGGGTTTGTTATTAGATTGGCAGAGAGGGCAAGGATTAATGGCATAATACTCCATCATGGCGTAGCAGAGAAGTATTTTGATGCAAAAAGGCACAGAGTCCCTCTAATAATTAAACTCAACGGCAAGACAAGGCTGAGGCAAGGGGAGCCCTGTAGTTACCAGGTTTGCTCTGTTGATAGGGCTTTGAGATTAGGGGCTTTGGCACTTGGCTATACAATTTATCCTGGCTCAGAATACGAGCCAGTTATGTTGCGTGAGTTTGGAGCGATTGTTGAGAAAGCCCACCGCTTAGGTGTGCCGGTTATTGCATGGGTTTACCCACGCGGTAGTGGCGTGGATGAATACTCTACAGATACGATTGCTTATGCTGCCAGAATAGCCCTTGAACTAGGGGCTGATTTTGCAAAGATACATTATAACAGAGATTTTGAGGGGTTTAAGTGGGCTTGCAAGGCAGCTGGCAATACAAAGGTTGTGGTTGTTGGTGGGCCAAAGACAAATGATTATGAGTTCTTATGTTACCTCAGAGAGGCGATAGATGCAGGTGCAGTGGGCACAGCAGTGGGTAGGAATGTGTGGCAACATGAAAACCCAGCCAAAATGCTTGCTGCTATAAAAGAGATAGTCTACAAGAACAAAACCCCTGAGCAAGCAATAAAAAAGTTAAATGGTTAAGGGTTTTGCCTTACTTTGCCAAGGTTTTATTCCCACCTTGTGAGAAAGATTCTCATTAGCAATGGCTTCCTATTTGCTATCTCGCGCACCGCTTGCCACTGCTCCCTTGTTAGTTCAAAAGGTATGCCTTCCATGAGCTCAAGCATATGCTTAAATAACCCATAGTAGTCATCTGGAGAGTCATTCACCTCCTCACTGGGAATGCCTTCAATTTTCACTCTCACCACTGGCTCTAGCCCAAATTTAGAGCCGCTTCTGTGCTTGGATAAATCTGGAGGATACCAAATGGTGGCATGCTCCTCAAGAACCTTCCTATAATCTGGTTCACCCTCAACAATTTTTTTAAATCCTTCACGCAAACAGAAAAAATAAGTAAGCACTGTCTCCTCAAGGAAGCGATTGTAAGCCAGCCTCTCAGCGCGAGTATGGGGATGTTCACTTGCTGGAATATCGAGTGCGGGCTTTATTCCAATCCAGACATCATACCCTCCACCCTTCTCTTCTGAGTACTCTAAGTCAAATATCACTGGCTTCCTGGTTACAAACACTTGCCCGTTCTCTGTTGTTACATACTCCTCCTCTTGTAGTCTCTTAAGCAATGAAACCATGCCTGTGTGGGTTTCATCAAGTTCCTCAACCACTCTCTCAACTGTTGATTCCAGCTCTGAGATTTGGTGAGATTTAGTAGCAATAACAATGGGTTGAGCAAGTCTTACCCCAAAGTAATTGAACCCGCTACCAAGGCCCACAAACACCTTGTAAATCTTAATGCTATCTATCTCAAAAGGGTTATCGGCAAGAACAGTATACCCAAACCTCTTAGAGAGTTTACCCTCAACTATCTCTCTTACACCCTTCACATTATCTGCGAACTTTAAAAAATTATTTTCGGGCATCTCCATTTCCATATCAACCACCCAACAAGAGTATATACATAAATAG
>QMQS01000078.1 GCA_003650585.1 Candidatus Woesearchaeota archaeon | reverse complement strand
GTTTATGCTGACAATGTAACACTCAACCTCGTGGCTGTAGAATGCCTACAACAGAAACAGCCAGTCAACACAAGCGAGTAACATTTCTTATTTAATAAGTAATTCCTCTTATTTATTATGATAAAAATGTTTGAAATATAGGATATCCAACTTAATATATAAGATTTATTTCTCACATATTTTAACAAATTCTTACAAAATAAGAAAATTTATATACTTCTAATTTGGTAATACCCCAAGCAGAACCATCTAGTGACTTACATAAAAAGTTTTTAATCTTACATATTAAAATGCAAGAAAAGAGGGGTGCCCAAGAACTGTGTGAGGATATATCAGTTATTCAAAACATTCTAACAAAGCACCACCTCACACTTGACAACCTCAAATTGTTGTTAGAAAGAAACCAGCAGCTAAGCGTACCTGTTTCTATATTCAAAACCAATGTGGGCCCTCTTGCTGCTTTATGTGTTTATCTCAAGGACTACAAAAACCAGAGTTTCTCTGAGATTGCAAAGCTACTAAATCGGGACCAAAGAACAATATACACAACTTATGCTAAATACAAACCCCATGTAAAACATCTTGATCAAGGGGGCAAGCTACACATAAAGATTGAAATCTTTAGCAACCGCAAGCTTAGCATAATGGAAAACCTCGTATTTTATTTAAAGGACACTCTGGGCTTAAGACTCGTCGAAATAGCATCAATGCTCGGTAGAAACAACAAAACAATTTGGTGCTTTTACCATCGCGCACTCCAAAAGAATGAAAACTAAGAACATAATTTGGATTATAGTAGTTGCATGTTTAATAGGCATAGTTGCAACAAAGATTGTGTCTGCTATAACCTGTTACTACACAGTTATAGTTTATGACCCAAACCATAACCAAGTAGCAAAACGGGTTTGTCCGTATGACAATGAAACCACCCAGGAGATTAATTGCTCAATAACCTATCGAAAGTGTTTTGTTACTGGGCTTTACACACTGTATATAAATGACTCTGCACCAGGGTGTACAGGCATAGAAACCGAAGACCCCTGGTTTTTGTGCGATGCCACACCTCCAAACATAAAAGGCACCTCACCTGTCTACTTCAGTGCTAGTGCAGACAACACAAATAATGAGGTTGATGCATCATGGAAGGTTTATGATGATGGCCTCTTGGTTTATCTACCCTTTGAGCATGATACTGCTTACCAAGTATTGGACCATAGCCAGAATGGGCATAATGCGAACATAACTGGTGCTTTGGAATATATACCAGGGTACTATGGAAGTGGTAGTGCAGGCCACTTTGATGGTACAAACGATTACCTTGAGATAAAGGACGACCTGGGGGACCCGGCTGGGATGACAATTGCATTTTGGTTGAATGCAACTGACTTAAATGACGGTGCAGAATACCTCCTAGATGGAAGGAATGGTGGAAACTGGTGGTTAATGCAGGACTATGTTTCTGGTTCTTGTGTGGATGGCAATGGCAATATCTGTATGGATGGAAGGGCAGAGATAAACTCAAGTCAAATAAACGAGAGCAACAAGTGGTGGCACATTGCAATTGTTCAAAATGCCACTATAACCAAAATGTACCTTAATGGCGAGAATGTGGCAAATGGCACTGGCGAGGACCCGGATCTAGGAGAGAATGTAACTATTGGTGCAAGCTATACTTATGGCTCACAACTGGAGGGCTCGTTGGACGAGATATACATTTACAACCGTACCCTAAGTTACGAAGAGATTGTTAACCTCTATATGTCAGGTTTGATAAGGCACGAAACATACAGAGCACCAACAACCACCTCTACCTATGAGCCAACTGAAGGGCATTTTGATGATTTTAGCTCTGGTTCTGGTACTGATTACATTGAATCTGGAGATTTAACCAATGTGGATTGGAGCTATAGCAATGTGCTGAAATCAACAGTGAATGAGACATATGATGGTGGCTATGCTTATGTGGAGTACCAATATCTTGATGTGTCTGGGAAGGATATCTTAATAGAGTATGATGTGACTTTCAATGGTGCGGCTAGAACTGGTGGTGTCTACTACCGTGGGGTGCGTTGTGAGGTAAATCCCAACATGACTGGATGGAGAGATGATGATAACAGCACTTTTTACGATGGTGTAATCAACCAGTCTGGCACACAGATGCACATCAAGCTTTACATTTATGCAAATAGGAGTGGTTATCCCGTTAGCAGTTTGTATGTGAATAGGGAGTATAGATTCTATGATGAAATCATTAACAAGAGTACATGGCCAAGCACAAGGGTTGGATTTTACAGCAACAAGTATAATGATAGTGTCGAGATAGACAATTTCAAGGTAACAATACTCCATGACACATTGCAACTCTCAGACACAGATGCTGTTGATATAACAGGCCCTTCGCCACCAACAAGTGTTTCAGTGGCCTCAAACAGCCTTGGTACATTAACTGTGAGTTGGAATGATGCTGTGGATAACGGCGACGATTACTACTTTTACCTAATTGGATATGACTACCAAGACAATCCCACAAATATGCTTGATAATCACGACTTTGAAGCGAATGGGACCTCACCATGGCAAGGGTATAGTGGTGGGGCCATAGGAACAACTTCTGAATACCCACACTTCGGTAATTATTCGTTAAATGTTAGTGCTAGTGGTGCAGGCGAGGGTGTTTCACAAAGCATAAGCAATTATGCAGACTACAAGGGCTATTATGTTTACTGGGGTTGCTGGGCTAAAGCAAAAACTGGGACCTTAGGGGTGAGTGTTGGTGGTGATGGATTGCCAGGGTACACAAACTACACACTAACCACAACATGGCAATTTATAAAAACAGTTGACCAAGTTGATACAGAGGCAACTGAGCTAGAAGTGTACATAAAAACCAATGAAAGTGCCGGGGAGTTTTACTTGGATGACTGTGTGCTACAAGCACTGAGAAGTGCTACAGTAACCTCTGGGATAAAGGATTACTATGTTGATGAGACCAGTGGCAATACAGGCGGTGATGATGAAACATGGGATACAGATAAGACCTATACAGATTATGGTTTGGATTGCTTTAGTCAGTACACTTACAGGGTAAAGGCGCGAGACAATCAGAACAATGAGGGGAGTTACTCTAGTTCTGTGTCCGAATATCCCATACCCTCTGACACTTGTACTTATGGGAGTGGTGCTGCTGGGTATTGTTTGGATGATGTTAATAATGAGTGTTACTATCCAAGTGACCCTGGGGGTTCTTGTGATGGTGATTACTGTGAGGACCCTGGTGTTGTGGCAGGTGATGATTGTTACTATGACACAGGTGATTCTGTGGATAGGAGTGATGATTGCACCTCAAGTGGTTGTACTGGTGTAAGCTACGAGACACATCCAAACTGTGATAATGGGGGGGACTTTACAACCAGTTATGCAAACTGTTGGGGGGGTACGAATTGCTATTGGAATAACAGCAACCCTTGCTCTAGTGGAAGTGGTTGGGAGTATACAACAAGCTCAACATACTGTGATGGTGTGAGCACCTGCTGCCCCACCCAAGCTGAAATTGCTGAGGGTGTTAATTGCACAAGTACCGGCGCAACAGGTACGACTTACGACAGAGACACAACTGAAGCGAGGTGTGAAAGCACAGCAACCGGTTGCACACCTATGGTGTGGACAAATATCTCAAACACCTGCTGTGGTGATGATGGCTTAAATGATGACTTTTGTGATGTGGGTTATGAAGAGGGTGTCTGTACTGATGGGAATTGGTCAAGCAACCATTGCGAGGATGGGGTGCAGAACTGTGGCGAAACCTCAGTAGATTATGGGGGTCCTTGGTGTAATGACAGGCCTAGCGTGAGTAGTGCATTACTGAACTCAAGTAATGGTACTAACAAAACTGATGAGAATTTAACTGTATATTATTCCGCTAGTGATAATGACTATGATGAGCTGTTTGAGGTGGTGGATTGGCGTGTTAATAGCAATAGCTTAGCAGTTTTGAATATGCCCTTCCAGGTCAACAATGATTCCAGTGCATTAGTAAGAGACTTCAGTACTTATGAAAACAACGGCACCAATCATGGTGCTAACTGGACAAGATTTGGCTATATAGGTGGTGCCTATGAGTTTAATGGTAGTGGGGATTATATTGAAATTCCAGACAATCCAAGCTTGGACATTACAGAAAATCTTACAGTTATGGCTTGGATATATCCAAATTATGTTTGTTCTTCTGGTTCTGATGGAGATCCATGTGTAGACACCATCGTATCCAAAGATGGCTTTGGTAGTGGATACTGGCTTATGATTTATTACAGTGGGAACAGGCTACTTTTTGAAGTAAATGGTAGTGGTGGTGGTACATTATATTCTTCTTTAAATAGTATTCAAGCAAAGCAGTGGTACCACGTGGCTGCTGTAAGAACCCCTAACTACATAAGGATTTATATTAACGGCAATCTAGATGCAGAAAAAACAAGTAACATCCCACCGATGGGAGAAAATAATTATCCTGTTGGTATTGGAGCAAGGCTAACACCAGCAGCTAACAGAGTTTTCAACGGTACGATTGATGAGGTGCGGATTTTCAACCGCTCATTGTCTGCCGAGCAAATAAAGCAGATTTACAATGATGAATTTAACCAGAGGCACAAACTAGTGCTGAATATGCACTTCGCCCACAATGTTAGCAACACTGATGTGGGTGCTGTTGAAGATTATTCTGCGTATGGTAACCATGGCACTTTGGGTGGAGGCAATTCCGCAAATGCGCCCATATGGAACACCTCTGGGCAAATTGGCGGCTCTTACTATTTTGATGGAAGTAATGATTACAT
>QMQS01000077.1 GCA_003650585.1 Candidatus Woesearchaeota archaeon | reverse complement strand
TACATTCTCAGTGATCAGCGCAATCTTAATGAATCAATGGGGGCTTTACACCATGTCTTGACTGGGCTGATGGCATTGCACAAGTTGGGCTATGTGCATAGAGACATCAAGCCCTCCAACATCATTCATGCTAGAGGTGTGTGGTGTGTGAGCGACTATGGTGGTGTAGCCACTCATGATTTAACTTCCACAGTAAAAGGCACTCGTACTTACTGGGCACCAGAGGTTGTAGAGGGCGACCCTAGCACAGGCAAGTTTTTGTTCAACCAAAAGACAGACATATATGCCTTTGGTTGCATAATGTTGCAGTTGCTGCGTTCAGACGGCAGATTGCCCTGGCAAGATTTGGCAGACAACCATGCCCAAGCATTCAAACTAAATAGAGCCAAGCTTGAGGAGATTTTGGCAGCAGAGGAGGGATGGTTGCCAGGGGTTACAGAACAACATCGGCATGTCATATTAAAATGTCTTATGCCCAATAGAGAGCATAGATACTATTCTATTGATGAGCTTATTGAAGCATTGCATGGAAGAGCATTCCCTAAGCAAAAAACAAGAATTGCTTCACAAAAATTGGAGAGGGCTTATGAGCAACTTGAATCATTGCTAGAGGAAGCAGAGAAAAGAAAGGGTAGGTATGGAAACACCCCCATAAGTTTGATTCGGGAAATAAGGCAGGCACACGATGGCACACTCTCTCCTCTTATTGCAGTTTATTCAAAGCGCCTTACTCCATCAGAGCAGAGAAGACTTGAGCAAATTAGGGATAAGATGAGAACATTGCAGGAGAGAGATAAAGAGGTTGTGAGAGAGCGATTAATAGAGCTCAGAAGTATGTTTAGTGATGTTCCTCAGAGTGAACTCCAAAAGGCAATTACAAAAATCTGCCAAGAGTCATCCACTCTTTTCAGAATTCTCGCTTACTGGGGGGAGGGAAGATATACAGTGGCTCAAATTGATGAGCGTGAGACACCTATGGATGCCTATGCAAAGATGCTCTTACTGAAGTGCGAACAGGGAGAGTTGGGCGAGCAGTATAGTTCGGTTGAGCGAGTATTGAATGACATATTAGGAATGATGCCTGGGTTATTTTTTCCAATGGAAGTTGCTCCAACTCCTGCTCAGATCCAAAAAGCTCCAGCTATAATCCACACAAGCTCGCTCATTTCTAAGCTTCGTGAGCATATCACAGGTCATGTGGTTATACCAGCTGGAGTTTATGACATTGACTTTTGTATATGTGTTGAGCCCTCGGGCAGCTTAGAGATGCAGCCCGGAGCAGTGCTTAGGTTTGACAGTTATTGCGGCATTTTGTGTAAAGGCGAATTCAAAGCAATGGGCACAGAACGAAAGAGGGTACAGTTCATTCCGAGAAACCCTCAGGGTAGTTGGGGTGGTATATGCCTCTATGAAAGTGAGCTTGGTCAATTAGAGTTCTGTGATATTAAAGGTAAGGCTTTGGCTTTTTCATCTAAGGATAAAAGGGGGAGGTGTGCAACATTTGAGTCAATAGCCACCACCACTTTAATCCTCAAGGGAGTGAGATTTTCTGAGTGCCGGTATGGGGCACTTCGTTTCCTTGGGGGGAAAGAGGCATACTTAAATGATTGTGAATTTCTCAAATCGGGGAATAGTAATCTTGAGTGGTATAGGGAAGCATTTGATGTGATTCTTCCTTTGGAGAAGCTGGTATTGGAGGGTTGCGTTTTTGATGGGAACCGCGGTAGAATCTACCTTAAAGCCAACACAGTAGAGATAAAGTCATGCGATTTCATGAACAATCATTCACTCTTTGACTATTGTAAAGTAGATGGCTCAGAGATAAATTCAGAAGTGCTAATAGCGGATAGCAGGTTCACTCATAATACTGGCTCTCATGGTGTGGAATTATCTAAGGTGAGAGAATTTGAGATAGATGGTTGCCATTTTATTAAGAACAAGGCAAGGCGTACTGGTGCTGGTGTGAATGCTTACAATCTTTCTACTATGTACGGCAGGATTGTGGATTGTGTTTTTGAGGGGAATGTTGCCTTAGTGGGAGCTGGCTTCAGTATCGAGAATGGGAGAGTGGTATTCCAAAACACCAAATTTAGGCACAATCGTGCTCAAGCTCATGGTGGGGCTATGTGGTTGTATGAATGCCTCGCAGAGTTTGATACATGTCAATTTTATGATAACCAGGCCTCTAAGTTGGGTGGTGGAATTATTTATTTTGGTTTTATGCCAGACCTTCGGAGGTGCCACTTCAGGGGAAATTCACCTGATGATGTTTATGATGTAACTCATAGATGCCTGTTTGATGGGAGCTAAGCAAGTAAAAATGCCAAATGAGCAACAATACAACCTCGAGGAGAGGTTGAAAAACTTAATAAATGGGTTAATAGCAAAGGCAAACTCTAACCAGACCAAACCAAAACCAAGAAGGAGGATTTGGAGGTGGGCAGTAACTAGTGCTCTCGTGCTTGGGTTGACAGGAGGAATTTTAGGATGGCAACTAAGCAAGCGAGAGGTTGACTTCCCTAGAAGAAACTACCCTGTGTATTATATAAGGTCCAATTTTGGATATCCAAGAGCAGCTAGACCTGAAGTTCTAAGCGAAGGGGTCTTTGAGGAAGTAAATGAGTGGTTTGGGAGGTACAAAATCCGAAGCACATTGCATGGGGTTTATTCTCAACGCACAGGGCAACGTGAAATCCAAATCTTTAACGGTACGCCTGGGTTCGTTGAGGTTTCACCTGACTATACAAGGGCTGTTATAGGCCAGTACAGCGGATTCCAACCAGAAATAAATCCGGAAATAGCGGATTTTTTTGTGAGTTTTTACATAACTAATCTGGATGGTTCAAATGGATGCGAGCTTTCAGACTTGCTAAATGAAAAGATAAATTGGGCACACATCCTCGGAGTAACTCTCCAAAGAAATATAGACCTCACTAAAGAAATAACTTGGGTCGATCTTTCTACAATAGAGATTATAACCACTCTTACTCTTGAGGAAGGCACTGTATACAATGCTCACTACCACCTCTCTGTTGACCAAAGAAATAAGCCATTGCGACTTACATTACAAAGTGTGGAGCTTATCTCACCAAGTGGTGTGATAAGTGAGTACCTCGCCCAGCCAGAGGTAGTATGGAAGCGAGAAGGTTAAGGGAATGAGCTTACCGCCCAATACCTAAGTCAGATGATAAGATGAAGCACCAACCTTCAATTGAGGATAGGCTAATGCAGCTTATTAGCGAACTTGTGGCAAATACAGAGAGGAGTGTTTCTCAGGATGTGAATGAAGAAGCCAAACCTAGAAGGATAATATTGCCTAAAGGTTTCACAAGGGAAGGAGATTATATTGTGGCTCCACCTGGGGTAAGGATAATTACAAAGCATGTGCCAGAAGATGGAATTGCTACTAAAGCTAAGTATATTTGTGCAGACCTCCATGCGAGGGTGTTTGTTGAGTTTCATAAACCTGAGCAGTACAAGCAACTCTTGGATGTTGTGAGAGATAAGAGTGCCGAATTTCTGAGAGAGCTGTATAAAAAGTACAACAAAAGACGTCCCGGTTTATGGTCAAAGCCCAAGGTTAAGCTGCTCTCAGTAGAACCACAGCAGCCAATACTTGATTACCATCCATGTAGTGTTAGATTTGACCAAAAGAGTGTTACAGTGCGAGACCTATTCACAGGTAGAGAGTACAGGTGTAGCCGTAGCCCGTATGTGGAATTGGACGGTGAGGATAGCATCCAAAGCCCTTACAAAGATGGCTTTCCAATAGCCCGTGCAATAGCATTGGCAAGTAACCGAGGAGAATTTAGTGATAGAGTACCAGCACTGGAGGATATTGTCTTTAGAGAGGTGTACTTCCCGAATGGAAAGGGACAACTTTGGTATTTCCCCTTCTGGGAGGTTCCATTGACTTTAACCCAGGAGTTTGAAGTGAAAGATGAGGTTATGTTTAAAGTCAGACCTACAAGACAAAAAGGCAAGCATGTTTGGCGTCACAGTGTTAAGTTTGGCTCTACAGCTGCAATGTTCTTCAATGGCTATACTGGAGACTTAGAGGGTGTAGTATTGAACGATTCCTATTTTAATAAGGAGAACAAATCAAGCACCTCATTCGTTTACAAGGCTAAACTCACGCCTTATTCTCTAGAGCCCGATATCGAATTTCAAAAGTCTTATAGGGAAGGCCTATCAGAACTTAGATGGGATATATTTGGAGTTAATGCAATTTTGTTCCTTTTAGGGCCTTTTGCATTCATGTTGGTTGTTGCTCTACCTGTGGGTTTGTCTGGTCTATTATCTCAAGATGGATTTAATTGGTTCTTCGGAGTGGGAATGGGCGCTTCTGCAGTATTACCTTGTTATATATATTCTAGAGTCAAGAGGAAGAGATATGATAGAATGTTCAAAGAGAAATGGTTCAAGGGCGCCTTAGATTATGACCCTATGAGTGTAGTGAAACAACACTACACCCTCAACCTCTGATAAACCCTTCTTGTTGTAATACTCACCACAACAGTGCCATTCTCACTACAACAAATCTTTTTATATCCTTTTATACCTAAAAAGGGATGAAAATGACCCTGGACGAGTTTGTTGAAAAACTTAGTACAAAGATAAAGACAGTAGTGAGAGAGCAAGTGCTTGAGTACCCTGGTTACCAAGACCGGCTTAAGTCTAACCTAAAAAAGGCAGCACTTGGGCTTGGTGTCGGTCTGGTGCTGGTTTATGTAGTTCCAGGCAACCAACCCATCGTCCAGGAGGCAGCGTTTGCTTATGCTGCTGTAAAGGGCTACCAATCCCTACGGGATTGGGTTGCTTAACTAAAATCCTCTTCGATTAACTCAAGATAGTGGTAGCT
>QMQS01000076.1 GCA_003650585.1 Candidatus Woesearchaeota archaeon | reverse complement strand
GGTTGGAGGAGTTGCGTGGGTTGGAGGAGCTGTTGCACCTTGGGGCAGCAAGAGTGGTGCATGAACACATTGGTGAGTCCAATGAGGGATTATCCCTACTCTTGGAACCAGAGATTAGAGAACAAATACAAGAGGACTTTTGGCATAGAGTAAAGTACTCTATCTCAAAGGGGGCACAAACAAGCTGGGAAAGGTCTCAGGGTATGGTAAAAATGAAGCAAGTTATTCAAGCCCTTCCAGAGTTTCAACCCTTTCTCAACAATCCTACAAAAGAGGCATACCTTGATGCTCTTAGGGGAATTGGTGCAGCAAAACTTGCAGAGGAACTTAAAGCTCAAGACTTAAGCCTCCTACTAGAGCAGTTTAAAAGGTTCGTTTTCTGAACATAAGAGTTATATATATGGTGTGCTTTAAGCTTTTCTGAGGTGGTTGATATGCAAAAAACAATTGAAAACCTGGCAAAAGCCTTTATAGGTGAGAGCCAGGCAAGGAATAGATACACATTCTATGCAAAAATTGCTAAGAAAGAGGGTTATGAGCAAATTGCTGAGATATTCCTAATCACTGCTGAGAACGAGAGGGAGCATGCCAAGTGGCTTCTCAGATTACTTAACCAACTTAAGCCCAATTCAGAGGTGGGAGTGGAGGCATCAGTGCCTGTAGTATTGGGCAACACAATAGATAATTTAAAGGGAGCAATTGCGGGTGAGAACTATGAGCACACCAAGATGTACCCAGGGTTCGCTGACATTGCAGAGCAAGAGGGGCTAACTAAGATTGCTAAGAGGTTGAGGGCAATTGCAGTGGCAGAGAAGCATCATGAAGAGAGATTCAGAAAACTGTTAAGCGAGGTAGAGGGTGACACAGTGTTTAAAAAAGATACAAAGGTGTACTGGGTATGCATGAAATGCGGCTATGTGCACGAGGGTGAGCAACCCCCAGAGAAATGCCCCTCATGTGACCACCCCAGAAACTATTTTGAACTCAAGTGTGAGGAGTATTGAAGTGAGTAAAGATAACAAAGCTTTTGTGGAGCATATAAGCTCTGCTGAGTAACCACAATCTTTATAAATGTGACTCAAATCACACTGCTTATCCCGTGAGCACTACCATCGGGTAGGAGGGAGATGATGGATACAAAACTAATAACCCAAAAGGTTTCTGAAGCTAAGAAGAGTTCTAAAAAGCGCAATTTTAAGCAAACAGTGGACCTTATTATCACTCTCAAGGAGCTCAATCTAAAGAATAGTGAGGAGCAAGTGGACATGTTTGTCCAACTCCATTACCCTCTAGGCAAAAAGGTTAAGGTTTGTGCCCTTGTAGGTCCTGAACTCAGACCAAAGGCAGAGAAGGTTTTTGATACTGTTATCTCAGAAGGGAATTTCGAAAAACTGAGCAAAGATAAAAAGCAACTTAAAAAGCTTGTTAGAGAGCATAAATACTTCGTCGCGCAGGCAAACCTAATGCCAAGGATTGCCTCGCTTTTTGGTAAAGTGCTGGGTCCAAAAGGCAAGATGCCCAACCCAAAGGCCGGGTGTGTGGTCGATTTGAGGACAGACCTAAAAGCACTCTACGATAAACTTCAGAAATTGGTGAGGGTGACTGCAAAGACACAACCCCAGGTACAGGTGGCAGTGGGCTCAGAAGAAATGGAAGACTCGCAGATTGCAGACAATATTCACACAGTCTATGACCACCTCGTCCATACCCTCCCAAAGGGCGAGGCCAACATAAGCAAGGTGTTTGTAAAACTCACTATGGGGAAACCAGTAGAGGTTAAGTAGAATGGCACATGTCTCACAAAAGAAAAAGGAAATTGTAGCAAAACTTGAGCAGATGCTTAAGCAATACCCTGTGGTGGGAGTAGCAAACCTCTTTGGGGTTCCTGCATCACAATTACAAAAGATTAGGGCGAAACTCAAGCAGCACTTGCATATCATCATGTCTAAGAAAACCCTCATGAAGATTGCCCTTGAGAGGATAGAGAAAGAGAAGCCAGGTGTTTCAAAACTGGTGGACTATTTTGAGGGTATGCCCTGTTTTGTGCTCACAAGAGACACACCATTTAAGTTGGCAAAATTACTGGCAGAGAATAAGACTGCTGCACCTGCAAAGGCAGGGCAGATTGCACCACATGATATCGTGATAGAAGCGGGTCCGACACCATTCACCCCAGGGCCTATAATAGGGGAACTAGGGGCTTTGGGGATAAAGACAGCAGTTGAAAACGGTAAAATAGTCATCAAAAGCGACACTGTTGTTGTGAAAGAGGGGGAAGAGATTAAAGAGAATGTGGCAAGTTTGTTGACACGCCTGGGCATAGAGCCAATGGAGATAGGAATAAGTCTAACTGCGGTTTATGAGGCAGGGGAGATATTCCCAAGCGAGGTTTTGGAGATAGACCAAGAAGAATACATCTCAAGCTTGAGTGCTGCACACGCTCAGGCACTTGGCTTGAGTTTAGAGATTGGTTACTTTACAAAAGAGAATATAGAGATGCTGTTGAGCAAAGCCCATTCCCAAGCATTACAGCTTGCTGTTAACTCAGCGATATTAACCGAGGACACTGTTGAGCTAATACTCACAAAGGCTAATGCTCTTTCAGAGGCATTGAAGGCAAAAATCAAAATCAAGGAGGGGTAAAAATGGAATATGTCTACGCTGCATTGCTATTGCATAAGGCAGGTAAGAAGATTGATGAGGCTTCTGTGAAAAAGGTATTGGAAGCTGCTGGTGTGGATGTTGACACTGCAAGAGTAAAGGCACTTGTCGCTGCACTTGAAGGGGTTGATATTGAGGAAGTATTGAAGAGTGCACCCACAGTCGCGGCAGCACCTGCAGCAGCACCAGCCACAACAGAAGAGGCACCAAAGGAAGAGAAGAAGGAGGAAGAGAAGAAAGAGGAAAAGAAGGAGACTGAAGAGGCTGCAGCAGAGGGCTTGGGTGCTTTATTCGGATAAAACACAGATAGGATGAAATGGAGAAGGAACTGAAAGAGCAAATAGGAAAACTCAAAGAAGAGATAAACACTCTTAGGTCCCAACTCACTCTAATAAACCAGGAAAAGAACAAATGGTCGACCCAAAAGAGAGAGCTCTACAACTCCATTTCATCCCTACTTCAATCCCTGCGTGACCATAAGAAACAGCGGGATATTATAACCCAAGAGGTTAAGCGTCTGAAGGCAGAGCGCTCAGCATTAAATGACCTGATTTCTAAGAAGATTGAGGAAATAAAACAACTCAGAGAGAAGAAGATAACCATGCAAAAGGAGTACAACATTACTGACGATCCAGCAAAAATCAAGAGAGACATTCAGCGGCTTGAGAGCAGGATAGAGACAGAGGCGATGCCCTTTGACAGAGAGAAGAAACTAATGAAACTCATCAACCAGAAGAAGAAGCAACTCGAGGACGCAAAGGGGCTTGAGGAGCTCATGAACCAGTACAATCAACTCTCCAAGGAGATTGACAAGCTCAAAGCAGAGGCAAAGGAGAAGCACAAACTAATACAAAAGAAAGCAGACGAGTCCCAGAGGCATCACGAGGCGATGTTGGAGGTTGGCAAAAAGCTTGATGAGTTGAAGTCAGGCAGGCAAGCCACTTACGACAAAATACTCGAGTATCAGAAGCGGCTAGAAGAGATAGAAGCCACACTCGCTGAGAAATTACTAAAACTAAAGGAGCTCTCTGAGAAGTTGAGACAACTGAATCTTGAAAGGGCAGCAAAGAAACGAGAGACCATAGAGAAGATGCTCAAGGAGAAGGAGATGGATGTTGAGGAGAAGATAAAGAAAAAGAAGAAACTAACCACAGAGGATTTGCTAATCTTTCAGAGAAAGGACCTCGCCAAATAAGCCACGTATTCTTTTTACTCAGAATGTAGTAGTTTATACTCCTTGCTGCCCAAACCCAATGCTGCTGCTTCCTCTGTTTGCCACCCTGCATCAGGCCCCCACAACCCAGAGAACTTGCCGTTTGTGGCTTCATTCACCAAGTCCAATGATGCCTGATCTATTGCAACAATGTCCCTTGCAACAAGTATGCCCAGGTTGGGGCTGACTAGTTTTATGCTACCACTATCTGTAAACCCCTGGTTGGTACAATCACACACTTCAGCAATATCCATGAGCACATTCACATAAACAACCTTAGCTGAGTCGAATCTTGATAAAACTTGCTTTGCAATAATCGCTAGCCCTTTGCTCAATGGCACTGTACGGGGCTTCAACACCCCATTGGGGCATGCAAGAACGCAGGCACAGCACCCAACGCACCTCTGCATTGTTATCTTATTGTCTTTAACCTCTAGGAGATGGAATGGGCACACACCAACGCAAGCCCCGCAACCAATACAGGCTTCAAGATTGGCAATATAAGCTCCAGTAACGCTGTGCAGCTTGCCTTTGCCCTCTTTTGTCAATCCTCCCATACCCAGGTTCTTTATTGCCCCACCATAATTTGTGAGGGAGTGAGCCTTAAAATGCGATAGCACAACCATTCCATCTGCTTCAATGAGGGGCTTGCACAACTCAAACTCTCCAAGTTTGGTTTTAACAGCCACACCCTCATTGGATATCACAATGGGACATCCCATGCTCTCTTCAGTGAAGCCATGCCTCTTTGCTGTATCATAATACTTGGCAACAGAGTCACGAGAGCCGCTATAAACAACTGGTGAGTCAAAGAGGAATGGCTTAGCCCCAACCCCCTTTAGCTCCTCTACAATGAGGGACACAATCGAGGGTCTCAAGTAAAACAGGGTGCCAAACTCACCCATGTGGAGTTTAATAGCCACCTGCTCACCCTTAGAGAACCTCTCCTTAGCAAACCCATGTATTGCTTTGCGCAGCCCCTCCAGGATTCTATGCTCGATAAACAAGACCTCTGATACCATACAGG
>QMQS01000075.1 GCA_003650585.1 Candidatus Woesearchaeota archaeon | reverse complement strand
GCCTCCCTCAAGGTTTTTTCCATGCACATACCATTAATTAACACATAAATAAACTTTTCTACCGAGAGCTAGGTAACAAAAACATTTAAAAACCTCGAAGCCGATACTAGAAGAAATGAAAGTGCTAAGCATCTGTGGAAGCCCAAGAAGGGGCAACTCTGAGGCAATTCTCAACAAACTCAAAGAATTTCTTGAAGAGAAGGGTGTTGAGAATAAGATAATTCTGCTGAGAACCAAGAATATCCATAGGTGCGATGGGTGTGTGGAATACTGCAACAAACACCTCAAGTGTCGTTACAGGGACGATATGGATGAAATCTTAGAGGAAATCCTCCAAGCAGATGGGCTAGTGTTTGCAATGCCCAATTACTTTGCAATGCCCCCTGGTATATTCAAGGACTTTATTGATAGGTGTAGTGTTTTGTACACCTCTTATGAGTTCACCAAAAAGCCAGACCTTTCTAATAAGAAAGCAGTTGTTATCACTGTGGGCACTGACAAAGAGTTTGTTACGGCCTGCAAGAACTACATAGCAAAGTGGTTCTGCGAGACCCTCAGACTAAAAGTTGTAGCAAAAGAGGGGTTTTTATCAAGGAGTGAACTCAAAGGCAACTACAATGACATTTTTGAAAACAGTTTAAACCCTGATATACTAGAACGGCTTAGAGCAATTGCAGAAGCACTAGCTTCTCCCTAAAATTAACCCCTAAACGGGTTTTGAATGAATGTTTTGAGATATTCTTCAACTGGCATTTTCCCACTAACCACAGAATTCCACAGCTTTGCTTCCTCACCCATTACAATCGCTTCAATTGTGCAGATATTATCACTTGATTTTGGGTGAAGCACAATAGTGCCATCTTCCCTCTTTGCAAACAATGTATTATCAAATACATTCTTATATGACACTTCTCCTTCCACATCTGCTGTTTTCCACATATAGAAACCAAAGTTCCTTTCAATCCCATCCAAAAACCCAGGCGTGGCAATCACAACACCGATACCTGTGTGCGGAATAATCAGACCCCTAACAAGAATGGTCGAGATTGTTTTAAGGTCATCACTCGGTTTGCTAAGAGTAAGCTCAACCCTGTACACCTTTAACCTGTAACCATCAGAGGTAATGTAGCTTGGGCTCAAGTGTTTCTCACTTTCTATAATCCTTCTTAACCTTGAGTATTCACGTTCTCTCATATATTTTATCACTCAGTAGTCGTATTTAAATCTTATGGAAATTTGTGGCTTTAATCTTTTATTACTTAAAGATTTCTACATTTGCCAAAAGGCATAATTTATAAAAATTTTAGGCATGAATAACTTAGATATGCATCTCAATGAATACGTAAGGGCAACCAAATCTTATGTGCTATTCTTTTTTGCTATATATCTCATATCTCCGATATTGTCCCCTTATGTGAAGAGCATGGGGCTCAGTGATTTTCAAATTAGCTTGGTGTTTGCCATTCTCCCACTGAGCATTGCGATTTTTGCCCCAATCGTAGGCAGGATCTCTGATAAAATAGGCAGGGATTACTTTATGTATTCAGCAGTGATAGTTGAGCTGCTCTCCATCATCCTGTATCTTTTGGCTAACTCACCAGCATTAATCATCATTGCTAGGACCATCGATTCAATTGGCATTGCCACTATGATTGTTGTGGGATTGGCTAAGATTGAGGACACCTTAGATGGAAGAGCGAGGGGAAGGTACAGCGGGCTCACATTTAGCTTTATGACCTTGGGTAAGGTCTCGGGTCCTCTAATCGGTGGATTCCTGGCTGACTATCTGTTTATAAAGGCGCCATTTGTGTTAGCCGGCATATTGTTATTATTGATTATCAAAATTCCCAAAAGAGCAAATTCAAAGAGGGTAGCATTGAGTGATTTCAATTGGCTAAGAGACATTAAGGAATTCCTAAAATATAGGCAACTTAAGGGCATAGCTCTCTTGGGCATTGTTTTTCATGCCTCAATCCCTGCATTCATGGTTTTCTTGCCACTCTTAATCAAGGAGCAATTTCATCTATCTTACATTTACATAGGCATGGCATTCTTTGCCTTCTACTTCGCCCGTCTCTTTCAATCTGTTTTTGGGAGATGGAGTGACAAAAATCCTTCACATATTATTACGCTTGGTGCTGTAATCTCTGGTGTGTTTAGCCTATTGCTCTTTTGGGCTTATAATTACTGGACACTAATACTCCTTGTGTTTTTGAAGGGGATTGGAGAGAGTATGTGGAATGTGTCTGCATGGACATTTATGTCGAGGATAGGTGAGAGACACAGGATAGAGGGCGAGGTTATTGGCTCTTATTTGAGCATTGCTAAGATTGGTTCCTTTTTGAGTTTCTTGGTTTCTGGTTTAGTGGTGCAACTCTATGGCATTAAATATCTCTTTTTAATCGCAGGTATCTTACTATTGTTTGGGATTGCTGTGGCTTACCAGCTAATAAAGGGCAATGGTAAGAGTGAAGTAATGTGAGTTTTCTTTAGTGTGGCAAAGATTTATTAACTCAATAGCAACTTTAGGTGTGCATGCGCGTATGCATACTTCATTACAAATCTGGAACAGATGGGGTTTCTCTTGAGATAAAGAAGCGAATAAAGATACTAAAGCGACTGGGCTTAAAGCCATGTTTTGTGGCTGGTTCTGGTAATGCCGACTATGTCATACCAGAGTTGAGTATTTTGCATAAAAGCGTGAAACAATTCAATATGCACGCCTTCAAGAACCACAACAATGAGGGGGCAAAGAGATTATTCAAGCGCCATTCAGAGGCAACCAAAACCAAGCTGGATGCGTTCTTTGATGAGGTGAAGCCAGACTTGCTCATTGTGCACAACCTCTTCTCCTTGGCTTACAACCTTCCTGCTTCGCATGCTCTAGCAGAGGTTATCCGCCAAAGAAACCTCAAGACAGAGGCAATCCATCATGACTTTTGGTGGGACCGCGATAGTTTTGTTACAAGGAGTGGATTCGTGAGAAACCTCATGCTTGACATATTACCCCCACACATTCCACAAATTGTTTCTCATATTGTGCTCAACTCAATTGAGCGAAAGAAGCTCTTAATAAGGAGAAAAATCAAAGCCAAGGTATTTGGTGACCTGTTTGATTTTGAGGAGGCTAATAAATACACTAAGAGCGAGCTAAAAAGATTGTTAAAACTGAAGCAAGAGGTAGTGTTCCTTCAAGCCACAAGAATTCTACGAAGAAAGGCGATTGAAATCTCTATTGATTTTATTGAAAGGTTTATGAAAAGGAGTGGTAAAAAAGCCACATTACTACTTACCAATCCTCCAGAAAAATATATTGACATGGATTACCTTAAGCAGATTCTGGCTTATGCAAAACAAAAGCAGGTAAAGCTAGTGCTTGCCTATAAGAAAGCCCCTGAAGTGGAATTCTTTGAGTTTTACAAAGTGGCTGATTTTGTGCTTTATCCCACAATCCTGGAGGGGTTTGGCAACCAGTTTCTTGAGGCGGTTTACTATAAAAAACTCCCAATCCTGTTTGAGTACGAGGTCTTCAGAGAGGACCTAAAAAAAGAGGGTTACCTCTATATCTCTTTGGGTGAGAGATACAGAGTTGTTGATGGCATGATTAGAGTGCCAAGAACAGCCATTGATGCTGCAGTGAGGAAAGCCCTTTACTATCTTGCTAGGTCAAGGCTTTACTCAGCTGCAGTTGATAAGAACTTTCAGATAGCCAAGCAACACCATTCACCAAGGGTGCTCGAAAACTATTACCGAGTGCTTTTGGCTTCTATTGCTATGGAGAAAACAATAGCAAATGTGGCACAACTCTTCAAAATCCCAAGCAAAGAGGTAAGGAATGTTGTGAAGAAACTTCTGAAGATATAGGCAAGTTTTTTATATAGTCAAAGATTTACTATTCAGACATGATGAATATAGGCATACTCTGTACAAATGATGATGGTTACCGTTCTAAAGGGTTGGCTGCGAGTGTAAAGGCAGCCCTTTCGGTTGTGGGGGAGGAGGGCAAGGTGATGGTGTGTGCTCCCTACTCACAGCAGTCAGCATGCGGCACCAAAACAACCTTTGGTAAGCCATTGGAGTACATAGAAATAGAGGTGGCTGGGGTCCCAGGTTATGCTGTAAAGGGCACCCCAAGTGATGCTATTCGCTTGGTAATTGGAGGGCTGAGGATTCGCCCAAAGCTTGTTATATCAGGGATAAACCATGGAGTACAGATAGGTGTATTGCCTGTGTTTATATCTGGCACCTGTGGGGCTGCTATCACAGCTGCAGGGGCTTATGGGGTGCCTGCACTGGCAATTGGCTATGCCACCAATGATCTTTCTCTCATATTTGGAGAGCACGATGGAAGCTCCCCACTAGACCTTTCCCAATATCCAGGCAAGCAACTTGAGAAGATTATTCAAATGGCATTTTATGTAGGCATGGGAGGCGCCCATTTCTGGAACATTAACTTCCCTGAAGAACCGACAGACAAGATTGTTTTTACAGATATGGTAAAACACGGATTCTTTGATGAGCGGGTTTTTCTGGGGGAGGGCGAATTCTGTAACATAGGCACAAAAAGAGATGCGGAGTTCCCTAAGGGCACTGATGCTTACCATCTAAGGAATGGGGAGATAACCATCACACCATGTGTGCTGAGGTTAACCTCACCAGAACTTATTCATGCACTTGAAACAGAATTCAAAAATTTTAAATAGGTGGTAAATCCTTACGGCATAAAATAGGCAGCAAAACCGTTCTTGCACTCATTTTATTGCTTCGTATCGGTTTTTATAAGCAAAGATTTTAAATACTCTTTGGGTTTCTGTTAGCATAATGTTGCTCCCGATTGGTGTGGTCTTGGGTATAGTTGCTATGATAGGCTGGGGCACAGCAGACTTCTTTGCTGCCAAAGCG
>QMQS01000074.1 GCA_003650585.1 Candidatus Woesearchaeota archaeon | reverse complement strand
GGTGGTAATCAATCGGGGCTTTTTATAATTTGGGGTTTACAAGAATTATTTCTTTTCCATATACCCGCACTTTCCGCAGGTATACCTGTCTTGGTGCTCTGCAAGAAAAACGCCTGGACCACACCTTGGACAGGTCTTGTTCTTTCTCTTTAGGGTATCCCCTTCAATAATGTATTTTTCGTGGATTGGATAGCTTTTCTTTGCCATGTTCACTCAGCCTTTTCCTCCTCTTGCTTGGCTTCCTTTGGTTTATCCTGTTCCTCAACCTGTGATTTCTCTTCTTCGGTTGGCTCGGGCTTGGCTTCCTCTTTGGGTTTCTCTTCTCCCTCTGGTTTCTCCGCCTGCTCTTCCTTCTCGCCACTTGCACCCTCTTTTGGCTCCTCTGCTGCTACCCCTTCCTTCTTTTCCGCTTCTTTAACCTCACCCTGCTTTTCCTCGCTTGGCTTCTCCTCAGCAGGGGCTGGCTTTTCTTCAGCTTTTTCTCCTGCCTCTGGTTTCTTGTTCTTTCTTATCAAAACCTTGGAGACTTTCTCAAGCTCTTTTAGTGACTTGTAAACATGGGCTTTAAACAAAACCCTCTTCTCGCCAAACACATTCCTCACTTTCTTCACTATTACCAATTCTGGATTCACTTTGAGGTGCTTGGCAATTGCAAGCTTCATCTCATACCTTGGTGGTGTGGCTGCCTCAAAGTGTATTTCGCCGATGTACTCAGTTCTATTCATCAGAGGGTTCTTTCTTTCTTCAGATATTGTGACTTTCATCTTATCCTTATTGCGTACTCACCCTTAACTGTTATACCGAGTGTTTTGGCAACCCTTGATTTGTTGGGGTCAATAATGTGCAACCGCCCCTTTATATTTGTGGTAAAATTGGTGCCATTACAGAGAGGACATTTGTCACCCTGAACAACTATCCTACACTTTTTACATGCCTTCTTCTTCATTTTTTAGTCCCAGATGACTTTTTCTTTGGGGCTTCCTCTTCAAACCACTCCAATTTGCCCAAGCCCTTTTGGCGCATCGTAAGCCCCAGTTTGGGATTTGTTATATCTTTAAAGCTTATCGCTATAACCCTCGCCCTACAGTCATCCCCTATCTTAAGTGTTTTCTTGGTTTCCTTGCCCACAATCATCTTCTCCTTGCTGTTGAATTGCACATAATCATCCATTGCTTGGCTTATATGTACCATGCCTTCCATAGCACCGAAATTCAGGAAAACACCAAACTCTGCTATGTCTCTTATCCTCCCTATAAGCACCTCCTTCATCTCAGGTACAAAGTTGAGGATTTCAAAATCAGTTTCATAATATGCAGCACCATCCCCAGGTATAATTATCCCCTCCTTGTAGTCATAAACCTTTACCACATCAATCACTACCCCAAGCTCCTTGCTTATATAACCCTCATACTTCTCCTTAATCATCCTTAGCAGGGCTTCTGGAACTGGCTCTCCAAATAGCTTTGGAGGTATTCTGATATGGTCCCTAATCTTGGTTCGGTAAAACATTTTTTGATTTAGGTTTAGATTATATTTAAAAACTTTTTCTTTCTTAGCACCAACAAAGCCACACCCTTGGATTTTAGCAAGCGCTTTAACTCCTTATCCTGTGTGGCAACAATATCCTGCCCAGGAACCGCCTCCTGGAGAATTAATTGGTCAACATTTAAATTACTTTTGCTTTTTATCACGCCCACATTCTTTGCTTTAATGAGTTGGAGCCCTAATGAGGCATTCCTTTTTGTTCTACCCTTTCCCTTGCTTTTTAAACCCTCCAATTCATCTATTGTTTTATCAAAAACAAAAATTTGATATCCAGAGTCCATAACCCGCTCTATTTCAGAGAATATGTCAACCCCGAACTCTCCAGGGATTATTAAGAAGTTTGTATCAAGGATAACCCGCTTCATCTTAATCCAGAAATACCTGCAAAGTTTTTTGTTTTGGGGACTTCTTCTTGGTAAACCTCTTTGCCTTCTCGTGTTGGAAGAGCTCTTTGAGGAATTGATTGAAAGAGCGAGTTGTAAGAGAGCTGATAACAAGTTTTGCCAATGCCTCTGGCTTTGCTAGGGGTGAACCCTTGAAAGACTCCTCTAAAACCCTCTTGTTCCTTGATTTTGCCAATACCCTCATCATCTCTGGGAGGTGAGATAGTTGCTCTAGCATTGCCTCCAGAGTTTGGTTTGAGATTGCACCGTTTTGCTTAAACCCCTCCATCAATGCCCTGAGCTGCTCTGGTTCGGTCAAGATTGTGTGTTTGAGCAACTGAAGTGTGCGTACAGTGGGATTAGAATAATCCTTGCGATCGAGTTTGGCCAATACCTCTATAAACACAGCTTCAAATGGCTTTACCTCTATGTCTCCAATCTTTTCTAAGGAGGGAGAATTCATCACTAAGAGTTTTGAGTAATCCTTTGTTTGGGAATACTTTGCCAAGTATTGACGGATAGCTTTCTGCACTAAAGCATCTGAGAATTTCTTCTGTACCTCTGCAACATGCTCACCTGCAACTGAAACAGATACCTCAACGTGGATGGCCTTTTTGAGCTGCCCTTTCTCAAGTTTGAAAGCAAGGCAATCCACCACCTTGTTCTTTCCAGCATTTATGTCACGCACAACCAGATAGCCCTGCTGGTTGAGCCATATAGTTACAATTTCCTTTTCAGGGAACATGCCAATGCTTAGGCAAGTAATATATATAAATCTTGTGTCGTTACTTACAGTAAGGATGAGATTCCTTCGAGAGGCTTCGAGGCAAAAAGGCAACCTGAAGCCCAAAGTAGTAAAATCACTAGACGAGTTGCTCAATGCGATTGAGCAAGCACACTGCTCTGAGCTTACTATCCAAGTTACGATTAGAGGTAAACCAGTCCTAAATCAAGGGATTATTTGGGGATTCTACTTACAATATGATGCCAAAAGCCCCAGTGGGGATGCTGTTAGTTTTGAGGAACTATACGCCACTGTAGAATCAGGGGAAGAACACATCCAAAGCAAAGAATGCACATACATAACTATGCTAATACTCACTGCAGAAGAGAGAGCAATCTCAATAAAGAGGAGGTTTCCGCACCTAAATGTGGGTGTGAAAGTGTCAGAAAATGAAGAAGAGAATGTTAAGATAATTATGGCAGCCCACACCTATTCAACAGAGAATAAGATACAACCCTTTCCAGGCACACTAGAAGAGAGGTCCACAATTGAATAAAACTAGCGAAACTATTAAATAATAGTTGGTTTCATATCGCAGTGATGCTAATAGGGGTTATCTCAGATACACACGATAATGTTGAAGCCACGCAGAAGGCAATCAAACTCTTTAACCAAAAAAGGGTCGGCTTAGTGGTACACTGCGGCGACCTTGTATCCCCATTCCTAACAAAGTTTTTCACTGAACTCAATTGTAGGGTTATTGCTGTGTTTGGAAATAACGAAGGGGACAAATTCAGGTTGCTCAAATTGCAGAACAAGATAGAGTACCAAGGGGTGTGTGCCGAGCTAAACTTGGATGGCAAGAGGGTGGTGGTATACCATGGCGACTCTAAAATACTCCTAAATGCTCTACTAAAAAGCCAGATCTATGATGTGGTTTTCTCAGGGCATGACCACAATGCAAGGATAACAAAGGAGGGCAAAACCCTTTATGTTAACCCTGGCACATTATCAGGGTTCCCACCTGGTACAAAGCCAACTGTTGCAATATACAACACAGAAACCAACCAAGCAGAGATACAAGCATTAGAATGATAATAGACCAACTCAAATCCAGATTAGAGGCCTCTAAGGAATTTAAACAATGGAAATCTGCTCATCCAGAGGCATACTTCTATCTTGCTTTCGGGATGAGCAAGCATCAAACCAATGTGAGTTTTGAACTCACATACTACAACCCCTCAACAAAGTTGGCAACAGTGTTCAGTGTTAATGGCAAAGTGGAGCTAAAGTCAGAGGACAAGGTTTATTCCAACAGAGTTCCAGAACGCCTTGATTTGACTAAGGTGAAACTCAATTGGGATGAAGCACTCTCTAAAGCATTGGAATTACAAACAAAGAATTATTATGGGGAAGAGGTTATAAAAACAATTGCTATGCTCCAATTTCTCAATAGCAAGGCGGTTTGGAATATAACATTCATTACTCCCGCATTCTCCACACTCAATATAAAGATTGATGCAACCTCGGGGCAAATTATAGAACACTCATTAAGAAAACTCTTTGATTTCGGCAAGAGTGCTTAACTCAGCAAAATGCTCTCAAGAATCAGAGTGGTGATAAAGGTGAGTAGACCTGTATTGTGGTTCATCAACCCAGCGGTGTTTCTCTTTGGGCTAAAGCTTGCAGATGCTGAGCTTAGTGGTTTGGCATTGCTTTAATTTCTCCTCCTTACATTCCCCTTCGATTTATTCTTGTATGGCATAAATGACTTCTATGAGTTTGAATCAGACAAGAGAAACCCACGCAAGGGCTCGGTTGAGGGGGCAAAACTCAATCCAAGAAGGCATTCATACATCAAACACGCAGCACTCATTTGTGCCTCGCTGATAATTTTAAGTTCATTGGCAACACTAAACCCTACAAATATCTTAGGGATGGCTATAATGATGTTTTTCTCGTATTTTTATTCTGCACCGCCGCTCAGATTAAAAACAAAGCCCCCTCTGGACTCATTCTCAAATGGGTTCATTTATGTCCTCGGACCAGTTCTTATGGGGTTTGGATTCGGAAAATCCATTCTTGATGTGCCCTTAAAGGGGTACTTAATAGTGCTCGGGGCAATGGGTGTCCATGCTTTCTCTACGATAATGGACTACACAGCAGACAAGAAAGCAGGTGATAGAACTTTTGCAGTTACTTTTGGTAAGAGAGCAGCAGCATTGTTTGCCTTAACCACTCTATTAGTGGCCTTAATCTTTGGGAATTTTCACACCCCAGCCATCCGTTACTTTATTATAACTGGATGCCTCTTTTCATTTGTGTC
>QMQS01000073.1 GCA_003650585.1 Candidatus Woesearchaeota archaeon | reverse complement strand
TATCAATACAAAGTTTAGAAGGAACCCACTAGAGCAAACTCTTTGGGAATCAAAAATTAATCGAAGTACACTTAACACAACGCTGAGTGCTGTAAGTTTAAATTTAAGAAATCTGCTTGCTCCTAGGATTATAACAAATAGTGTAACAACCAGAAGGAAAAAGTTTAGGGGTATCCTCAGAAGACTGAACAACATCTCAACTAGCCATGAGAACCCAAACACAAACAGAGCCAGACTCATAATCAACCTAAACCTGAGCAAACCTTTTAGTAGCTTGAGGTCCAGCAGCTTTCCTGATTTTATAAAGTAATACCCAAAGAAAAATAACAAAAATGGAGCAAAAGTATTCACCAAAAGCGTGAATGCAGGGAAATGCATGAGGTAACCAGTTGTATAGAATGTGGGGGGTATAATAAAAGCATAAGCCAAGAAAAGCTTCGCGTCCCCAGCACTCCACAACCCTATATACCACAACAGATACCCGAACAAGAATGCAAACACTGCATTGAGAAAGCATTCAGCAATGAATGGAAACTCCATTTGGGTTACTTCTGTGGTCTTTATACCCAAACCCATTGTGAGGGTCAGTACAAACCCAAACCCCAAAGCCAAGAGAATCCATCTATTCCTAATCCTGTTTTTTGAGTAATCTTCATAAGAGGTTATCAATCCGAATAGAATAACAAAGGCAATAATTAGGGCAGTCAACATTTTTAACTTCCGTTACAGGGTAAACCATTGATGAGCGCCCTTGGACTTCCTATGCCTACAACATTGCCCGATTCGTCGAGATAAATAAGGTTGCCTGACTCATCAACGAAATATATACAAAAATCATTCCTTAGCCCCAACTTCTGCTTAAGCTCTGAGTAGCTCATATTTTTAATCTCTTCAAGCTTCTCAGGGTCCACTTTCCTCTCCTGAATTAGTTTTAATTCACCAGTTGAGAGTTTACTAAACACGCTTTCTCCTTCCTCTTTTAACTCCTCAACCTTTTCAACATGGCTCCTTGAGATAGAAAAGGCAATAACACTGATGATGATTATTACAAACAGAAATACCCCCACAATGGCATCCACTGACCACGCTTGACCCCATTTCATTTTGACCCACACTCCACTCTAATTATTCCCCCTACCTTTTGTATGTGATTAAAGAGATCTATACCCACACAAAACTCCCCACTCACATTTTTCGGAAGTATCTCCACTGCAGATACCCTCTGTCTTGTCTCAAGCGCTTCCACTACCAGCTCTGAGTAATTCGCACCTAAGGAAGAGGAATTTATAAGTGTTACGTTATACCTTAACCCGCCGGCTGTTAGTGGTAAGGTAAAATTTCTGCTGTAGCCCCCCTCTACCCTCGATGCAAGCTCCACCTCTCTCTTAATCATTCCAGCAACCCGCTCTATTGCAAGCACTTGCTGTCTATACTCGGTTTCAGACATCCTTTTTACCATAACTCCCATGAATGTTATCATGACAAATATCATAAATGTAATTACCAATGCTGCTTCAATTGAAGACTGCGCTTTTTTCATCTTATCGTAATAGACACATATGTAATACCGCTTTGGGTTCTATTGGCGTTGAGTATTATATTCTTTATTCCCTTAGATAGGCTTTCATTACTGAAGGTTCCGTTGATGTTTACCCTTGAATCAAAGACAAGTTCTTGCTCACCCTCTTTGCTATTATACACTATAATGAGTTGATTAACTGCTGGGGTTCTAGTCCAATTGTTGAGTACATACATCCTTTTGACCCCATTGGGCATGTTTTCCCTCAAAGTGATCCTTGCAGGCACACCCTGGTAATAAACCTCCTCTGCATTATTCACAATGTCGTGCCCCAATTTATCGAGTTTGGACATTGTAAGTTCGTCTGAAGAGCTACGTATATGACTCAAAAAAATTATAGTTGTGGGTACGAATACAAGGAGAAGAAGAGAAGCAACAAGAATATACTCCATTGCAGCTTGAGCTCTACCCCTTTTTTTCATCTATGCAAGCAAATAGCTGGCAGGTATTTAAATTTTATTAAAATCCTCACTCAACAGAAGCCATAAGTTGCCCACCAGCAGTGTGGGTGTATTGTGAGCCAGACGCGACTGAATACCACTTTATGATAACATCCCATTTGTGTTTAGAGTTTGTGCCCTTGTAATCAGAATCTATTGAGCAGCTACCGCTCCCAGTTGAGGCGTTAATGACAAAAGATTCGCTTGCCCCATTCCTAATAAGCCTGTCACCACCCACTAAACTCCCATTCCAGAGACAGTATGTACCGAGGGTGTCACTGCTTAGGTTAATCAAAGCTATTCTTATATCACTGCCCCGCCCATTCTCAATAGTTAGCAGTATTTTACCATTGTCACTTGCATCTGTCTGAACTAGATGGTCCTTGCAGTAAAGCCCCATCTGGATTTCGCACCTCTCTGGCAGGAGTGTACTCGGATTGAGAATCCCAAAATATGCCAACGCACCAATCACAACCAACACCACAAGTATAGCCCAACCATAAGTCATCAAAAACTCCATTGCTGCTTGGGCTCTCTTGTTGGTTGCCATAAAAATTCCTCTTTTTAAAAATCTCTTAATGCGTATAAATCAACTTGTGCTATTTAAAACTTTCGTTAAACCCCTCTGAGTAAATTATTTAACTCGGAGTTGAATATCTGAATTGGCATGAAACATTTCGATAAGATAATTGAGCTCTTGGAAAAGGATTACAAAAATTATTTTGAGCCCATTGTTACACGCATAGGCAGAGAGCATTACCCATTTAAGGTCCTAATTTCAACCATACTTTCATTAAGGACAAAGGATATGGTGACTGCAAAAGCCACTGAGCAACTGTTTGCACTTGCTCAAACCCCAGAGGAGATGCTCAAACTGAGTGAGGAACAGATAGCAAAGGCGATTTATCCAGTTGGGTTTTATAGAAGAAAGGCGAGTACCATAAGGCGAGTCTCAAAGATACTCATAGAGGAATACAAGGGTAAAGTGCCAGATTCACTCGAGCAACTACTCAAGATAAAAGGCATAGGTAGAAAAACAGCAAACCTTGTTTTAACAGAGGGCTTTAATAAGCTAGGGCTTTGTGTTGACACCCATGTGCATCGCATAAGCAACCGGCTTGGCTTGGTTAAAACAAAAACACCAGAGCAAACGGAGTTTGCTTTGCGCAAAATCCTCCCAAAGAGATACTGGAAGAGGTGGAATTCATTGCTCGTCGCCCATGGTCAAAACATTTGCACTCCGTTATCGCCAAAATGCTCCCAATGTAGCATTAGCAAATACTGTGATATGGTTGGCGTTAGAAGACATAGATAGCATTAAGAGGCAATCCCAGTTACATAAACAAGGCTTGAGTGTTTTATACTTGTGTCTTGAGAGATGTAATGCAACTTAAAATAAGTCTTTATTTTTCCATTTGGCACACCATCACTACAATTCACCTTAACAACAAAGTTCTTTTCTTTTGGTATGAACACAGTTCCAGGGTTGATGCTATACTCTGTGCCATCCATTTCAACTTTGACAGAAGATATGGCATTACATGAGCCGGATTCTGGTGTAAACCGCGTGAGGTTGTACAGTGTGATGGCAAACCCAAGCGTGTTTCTCATCGCAAATGAGATTTGGTCTTTTGTGGCATCAATGTTTGGCTTCTCTATGCAGAAGAGTCCTGCCTCACTTTGGCACACCTCTGGAATGTTAAAGATGGGTAATCTAAAATAAGCCAAAGCAGCGATTGCAATTATCACAACAAGTATTGCCCACCCATAGGTGAGCAGAAACTCCATTGCTGCTTGGGCTCTTGACATTTTCACCGTTTTGTTTCAATATTGGAAGATGGTATATATAATTTTCGCAAATAAGAGTAAAACTTAAAAACATATCTGTATTACAAGGTAATATGAATTCTCTACTTGGAGGGGGTTGTTATGAAGCCAAAAATTCTTGATTCTGGCTCCCAATCTGGGTTGATGGAGAAAGAGGAACTCACCAAGGAGCGCTTGGAGGAATTAATTGCTAGTGGTGAGCTTCCATTTGGTGAGTTGTTTACACCTCACTCTCTGAGAATGTATTGGAACAAGGGTAAGGGGTGGCAAGAGCCCACGATTGTTCAAGGGCGAGGGCTAACTTTGCCCCTCGAGGCTTCTGTTTTACATTACGCTGGCGAGATATTTGAGGGTATGAAGGCATACCATTGGGATAATGGTGAGGTTTACCTCTTTAGACCAGAGGAGAATTTCAAACGCTTTAATGCCTCTGCAGAGAGGATGTCCATGCCCACAATACCTTTGGGTTTGTTGGAGGAATGCATATTCGGGTTTGTTGACTTCAGTAGGGATTGGGTGCCGAGATGTCCAGGCTATTCGCTTTATATACGCCCAGCCATGCTTGACATTTCCCCTGCAATCGGATTAAAGCCAGGCACAGACTTTCTCTTTTTTGTCATCCTCTCTCCCAGTGGCCCCTATTTCAAGCACGGTATTAAGCCAATAAGGTTGATGGTTACAGATAAATACTCCAGGTCAGCCCCTGGCGGTGTGGGTGAGGCAAAAACAGGGGGCAATTATGCTGCCTCAAAAAAGCCCCTTGATGAGGCAAAACAGAGTGGATATGACCAAGTACTCTTCCTTGATTGTTGTAATCACAGGTACATTGAAGAGTGCGCAGCAATGAATGTTTTCTTTGTTATTGAGGATACAATTGTTACCCCTCCGCTGAATGGTAAGATACTTCGAGGCATTACCCGTGATTCTGTACTCCTACTTGCTAGGTCCATGGGGATGAAGACAGAGGAGAGAGCAATATCCATTGACGAGGTGCTTAAGCGTATAGAGGACGGCACTCTCACAGAGGCAGCCACATGTGGTACTGCTGCTATTATTACCCCGATAGGCACAATCGGCTACCTGGGTTCAGACCACCACATAAACAGGTGCAAGATTGGACCAATAACCAAGCAGCTTTACGATACACTTGTGGGCATACAATACGGT
>QMQS01000072.1 GCA_003650585.1 Candidatus Woesearchaeota archaeon | reverse complement strand
TGGTAAGGGTATCGGCAATATGAAGCACATCTTCAACAAGCGCAAAACGATTGAGGGAAGCTTGGCTGGGCTTGTGGCTGGTTTTCTTGGAGCCATGCTCTGTGTTGCCCCTCTTGAGGCCCTGATTGCAGCATTTGTGGGCATGGTTCTTGAGGTGCTTGAGTTGAGGTTTGGGTGGTTGGAGTTTGAGGACAACCTCATAATTCCAATTTCATCCGGTCTAGCCCTACACATTCTAAGGTTTGTTTTTTAAATATAGCAGTATTGCTTTAGGGTTCTATCACATAAACCCGGTTTCTGTAAACAACAACATTATAGCTGTCTCGTTTGCTGGCTGCTTCTATGTTTGCTGGCTCGACTGGTTGGTAGGTCAGCGGGTGTAGCAGCTTGAGCTTGGGCTTTTTCTGCGAAACAAAGGCCTTGTAGACTTTGTGTTTCTTCACACTCGCCTCATTACTGGGCTTAAATGATGTGCGTTTTCCTGTGACAAGGTCAAGCCCAGTAATCCTGTTGGTTATATCTGTGATTTTAACTAGTTTGCCAGAGACAGACACAACATCCCCCTTCTCAAATGGGGGTGCTCTTAGCACTGCAATCTTTCTATACACCCTCTTGCTTGTTTGTCTATCCTGAGTTACCAACTGTTTGGAGTGTTTTATGCTCCCGCCAAACCTCTTTACTAGCACACCAAGCATCCTGTTGAAAAAACCCTTATTGCTTATGTATACATCATAGCCCTGCCTCGTAATGGTTATCTTTGAGATGGCTGTTGGGGTTGCAGATGAACGAACAAAATCGAGGATAGCCAGGAGTTTTTTTCCATTGCTACACCTAAGCTGAAGTATTCCAGAGTAAGCATCAGTGCCATCTGTTTGCAGCACCCTTTCCTTAACCATAACCCTTTAGTAAAAACCGATACTTTTTTATTTGTTGTGCTACCCCTGGATTTGAACATGGGTAAAGCTTTTCGTATTTACTTGAAGAAGTTTTGGCATTTTCTTTGGTATAGCAACAGCGTTTGGAGCTGGGTTGCCAATGTTGTGATTGCCTTTGTGTTGATAAAGTTTGTAATCTATCCTGGTATTGGTTTGCTGCTTCACACCTCTTACCCAATAGTGGCTGTTGTGAGCGAGAGTATGGACCATAGGGTGCTCTACAACCCAAATGAGGACAGCTATGTGCTCTGTGGCACCAAATTCTCTCACCCAGAGCCAGTTGACTTTGATAAGTACTGGGAGGTGTGTGGGGCGTGGTATGAGAGGATTGCTGGTATTTCAAAGGAGGAGTTCCAAAAATACCCCTTGAGGAATGGGTTCTCACGGGGTGACATTATTATCCTACGGGGTAAAAAACCAGAGGATATTAAAATCGGTGAGATAATAGTTTTCAAAGCCAACCGTCCAGACCCGATAATCCACCGCGTAATTAACAAAACAAAGCATGGTGATGAGTATTACTTCACCACCAAGGGTGACCACAACCCGAGGGTCTATCCAAATGCAGAGATTGCTGAGGACAAGATTTCAGAGGAGAGGGTGCTTGGGGTTGCCCTAATAAGAATACCCTGGCTTGGTTACATAAAGATAAAGTTTGTGGACCTGCTCAACTTCATGCTTGGGAAGAGTGTTGTTTAAAATGCTATTCTGTCCAAAATGCGGCTCGATACTAAAACCCTCAAGGGTAAAGGGTGAGCTTGAATGCTCTACATGCAAATTCAAGATTAAGCCAGCTAAGGGTGCAAGGGTGTCAGAAGTCATAAAAAAGAAAAGCAAAAAGGTGGAAGTTGTTGAGCAAGATATAGAGGTGCTTCCGAAGACAAAGGAGGAGTGCCCAAAATGCAAACACCACGAAGCATACTACTGGACCCAGCAGACAAGGGCTGCTGATGAGGCAGCAACAAAATTCCTCAAGTGCACAAAGTGTGGCTACACCTGGAGAGATTACACTTAAGCTGGCTTTATTCCCTCTTTTTTTAGTATGCCTTGGGCTGCAATAATGCCTGTGATTGCTGCCCCTATTATGCCCCGAGACTTACCACAGCCGTCTCCAGCCACAAACAGTCCCCTTACATCTGTCTCGAGGTTCTCGTCTGTACTGTACTTGGTGTCATAGAATTTGACCTCTGGGGCATAAACCAGGGTCGAGTCCTTGCTAATTCCTGGTATAATCATGTTGAGTATGTCTAAGCTCTCTGTGATGTTTGTTATTATCCTGTAGTTGAGCGCCAACCCAAGATCACCACAGCACACCCCTTTGAAAGTGGGCTTAACCTCGTTGCTCTGGATATAGCCAGGTCTGGTTCTCTGACCCTGCTTCAAATCACCAAGGCGTTGGAGCAGTGGCCTGCCTCCTGCAATAAAATTGCAAAACCTTGCTATCAATCGCCCATACTTGGTGGTGTCAACTATTGGCTCTGTCAGATGGATTGTGTAAAGCAATGCAAAGTTGGTATTCCTTGTTCTCTTTTTGCGCATTGCGTGCCCATTCACTAAGAGCATCTTGTCAATATGTTCCACAGTCACAAACCCACGCGGGTTGGTGCAGAATGTCCTCACACTATCTTTGTAGGTTGGAGTGGTTATTTTGAATTTGGGGTCATAGATGACGCTTGTAATCTCATCCATATCCTTTGCAAGAAGCTCAACCCTGACACCAACATCAATTGGACCAAAGAGCGTTGCAATGCCCAACTTTTTAGCCACATCTCTGAACCAGTACGCACCACCTCGCCCTGGGGCAACGATAACATACCTCGATTCGAGCACTGTTGAGCCACGCTTGAGGTAGAAGTTCTTGTTCTTTAGTATATCTTGAATCTCAAAATTTAGTTTGAACTTGACCCCTTGCTTTATCAAACGCCTTTTGAATTTGGCAATCACCCTTGGTGTGTTGTCTGAGCCAATATGCCTCTGTGGGGCTGGAATGAGTTTAACAGAGGGCTCTGAGTTGGGGTGGTTGCGCTTTAGGTAAGCATCAACCTTCTCTGTTCGCTTCACCCACTCCTCAACCCTCTTTGACTTCCCATAGAGTTTGTCCTCCACGCCACACTCTAGGAAGAGGTTGTCAACATATTGTATTAGTTTTTTTGCCTTGGCCTTTGTTATTTTCAATTCGTCGAGGTCCATGCCTATGTCCGGAGTAATGTTGAGTTTGCCATCAGAGAAAGCACCTGCACCACCAACACCATACATGATATCACACAGCTGACACTGCTTGCAACCAATGTTTGGCACCTGGGTTTTGCACACCCTCTTGTCAATGTCCTTGCCCTTATCGACCACCAGAACCTTAAGGTTTGACTTTGATAGCGTGTCTGCAGCAAAGAGCCCTGCTGGACCAGCACCAACAATAATCACATCATACATCTTAGAACTTGATTTAGCTTAAAACTTGGGGTTTATATATTTTATGTTCGGGTTGAGTTGAAATAGAAAAGTTTAATAAATGTGTACTCTATTTATGTATTCATGAACACCCAAGACTTAACAATCCCGAGCATTGTATTTCTTGTTTTGGTTTTGATTTTTGTGATGGGAGTAAAATTAAACGCCATTTGGTCTGTGGTAATAGGACTTATTGGTTTTGGAGTAACTTATTATTTACTTCACCTAAAGAAATAGAATGTTCGGAACCGGTTTGTTTGACGGATGTGTGGGATTAATAAGAGAGTGGAGGCCATCACAAAAATATCCGAGTGATCTGGATTTTTGATATTCCTAGTCCTTTCAGATAGCGAGTTAAACTCAAAACTTCTTGTACTTGGCAGCAGTGTCTATAAGGTCTACATGCCCCAAGAACATAGAACGGCAGCAATACCTCTCCAAACCCAACTCGTCCAGCACCTTCTTGGGTGACTCGCCCTTGGCTGTCCTCTCCTTGAATACCTCCCAGAGATGCCCAATTGGTTTGCCACAACTCCAGCACCTTATTGGAATTATCATTTTTTGTTCACCTGTATGATTTCTGCCTCTTTGCCCTTGGCTTACTCCTATTGGGCTTGTGGGGCTCGTTCCTACGCACATCTGCTACTAGGAGGTTTCTGTCGTATTCCAAGAAAACCTGCTCTAGTGAGGGGTTATACTGAACCAAAGCACGAGCTATCGCCAATCTGGATGCCTCTGTTTGACCAGCAACCCCGCCACCCTTGACATCAACCTTTATATCAACCTTCTTCACTATATCCCCAGCCAAAATGAGCGGCTCGCTCAGCCTCACTCTGTATATCTCAGGTTTGTAGTACTCCAAAGGTAGATTGTTTATTTTTACTACGCCCTTGCCCTCTTTAAGTGTCGCCCTGGCAATTGCCCTCTTTCTCTTTCCTGAGACAAGGATTGGTTTCTTAAGCATTCTCATCCACCACCAGAGTATCCGCCCACCTGTCTACACAACTTTCCTAGAGTGATATAGTCTGTTTTTAATCTCTTTGCATTGAACTCTTCTAGGGTGCTTATTTGCTTACCCTCGAATTCCTTGGGAATCCCCACATAACACTTCACAAGAGAGTATGCTTTCCTACCCCTCTCCTTCTTGTAAGGGAGCATGCCCCGCACTGCCCTCCTCATCAAACCTGCAGGGTTTTTTGGTATAAATGGACCGCGCTTTGTTGTGCCCTTCTCAATTTTTCTCTTAAAATCCTTGAGAATCTGCTTTGGGTCGCCACTTATTACAACCTTTTCACAGTTTACGATGCTGACCCTCTCGCCCTGCAACACTCTTGTTGCTACATAACTCGCGAGTTTCCCCATTATCGTATTCGAACCGTCAATTATCATTTTAGCCAATAATCCTAAGGGGCTGCTTAGTGCCCTTTTGTTTTATAAACTCGTGGAGTGGCACTGCCTTGCCACTCTGCCCTATCTTCTCCAGTGCTGTTTTGGAAAAGCTCAGAGCAACAATATTAACCTTATGGCTAAGTTCACCATTTGCCAATACCTTGCCTGGCACTATCACCCATTCGCCTGGTTTGGTATACTTGGATATCTTGCTGAGATTCACCGCGCGCAAATTTCTCCTCGGTCTGCTAAGTTCCTTGGCTATGGCTCTCCATAGTT
>QMQS01000071.1 GCA_003650585.1 Candidatus Woesearchaeota archaeon | reverse complement strand
TAACAAAACCTTGGAGGTTTTGAACCTTCAAGAGATTGAAGGTAACCGAAAGGTCGGGGGTTCGAATCCCTCTGGGCCCATACCAAAAATGGAGACAGACGACCCAAAGATCTTGGGGATGGTTGAAAGGGTAGTGTTCAAAACACAAGAGGGTACTACAAAAGAGGTGCTCGCTAAGGTTGATACAGGTGCAGACAATACCTCTATTGATGAAACCTTAGCAATGGAATTGGAGCTAGGCCCAATCGTTGATACCCACAAAGTCAAGTCATCACATGGCACCAGCGTTAGGCCGGTTGTGGAATGCACCTTCTTGCTAAAGAACGTACCAATCAAGATTGAAGCAAACTTAACAGACAGAAGCCATCTCAAATACCCAATGCTCATTGGGAAGGATGTAATAACCAAATACAGGTTTGTGGTAAACCCTGAGAAGCAACCCCAAGAGTTCATGCACCACGAACCACCACTTAGCAACTATACTGCGGCTGTTATCTCTCTTGGTAGCAAGAGTTCACTCATGACTATCCATGAGATGACCAAGTACTTCAAGCGCGTGGATAACCTTAATGTTAGGAACATCGAAATCCAACTTAACCCAAAAGAGCCAATGGTGCTTTACGAGGGGAAGCCACTAGAGAAGTATGATTGTGTTTATGTGAAGGGGTCTTTCAGATATGCTGATGTTTTGGCAACCATTTCTCGGTTTCTCTTGAACAAATGTTATTTGCCTTTGCATCCCTCAAGTTTCGCTATTGTTCATGACAAACTCAGCACACACCTTGTTCTTCAAGAAAACAAGATACCAATGCCTGCAACGTACTTTGCCTCCTCAAATGAGGCAGCCCGCAAACTTCTAAAGAGGATTAAATATCCAATAATACTAAAGTTTCCCAAAGGAACACAAGGTAAGGGGGTAATGTTCGCTGACTCTTACACCTCTGCCAACACCATTCTAGACGCACTTGACACCTTACGACAGCCTTTCATAGTTCAGGAGTTTATTGACACACATGGTGAAGATATTAGAGCCATTGTGCTAGGGGATAGGGTTGTGGCAGCAATGAAGAGAAAGGCGGCTGTTGGTGATGTGCGCTCAAATATTCACATGGGCGGGCTAGGTGAGAAGGTTGAGTTAGATGAAAAAACAAAGAATATATGTGTGAGGGCTGCAAGAGTCCTCAAAGCAGAGATATGCGCAATAGACATGCTAGAGGGCCCCACTGGACCCCTGGTAATCGAGGCGAATATCTCGCCTGGTCTGCAAGGGATTACCAAAGCCACGCGAATAAACATAGCAGGTGAAATAGCAAGATTCTTGTACAATAAAACAAGGGAATTCAAAGAGAAGCACAAGAGCACTGGCACCACCAGATTATTCGAGGAATTGGGGCTATCAACAAGCCAACCCAATGGTTACTCCAGTTTAATCACAACCCTAAAGCTAAAGGGTAACTCCATAGTGCTACCAGAGATAATACTCAAGAAGTCAAAGCTTATGGATGGTGAAGAGGTAGACATAAAGTTTAAAGAGGGCACTATCATGCTCAAAAGGTTTCTACACAAAAAGGAAGAATGATAATAAAACCAGTTGCATTTGATTCTCTTGGGACGCGGGGCATGGCAACCTATGTTGAAACCAAGGATGTTAAGTTGTTCATTGACCCTGGAGTGGCGTTGGCACCATGGAGAAACGGTTATCCCCCACATCCTATCGAACTTGAGAGGCAAGAGAAGCAATGGCAAGAGATAACCAAGCTATCAAAGGGATGTGAGGTGCTCATTATTACGCATTACCACTACGACCACCACAACCCTAACCATCCTGAGCTTTACGATGGTAAGGTTGCTTTGGTTAAGCACCCGGAGAAAAATATAAACAAGAGTGGGTTCTCTCGGGCAAAGTTCTTTCTCCCAAAGCTACGCCCAAAGAGGCTTGAATACTGTGACGGTAATACTTACAAATTTGGCTCTACAAGATTGGTCTTCTCCAAAGCAGTGTTCCATGGCACAAACAGCAAACTGGGGTATGTGGTTGAGGTGTTGGTGGATGACGGAGAAACCAGGTTTGTGCACACCTCTGATGTGGAGGGTCCTGCAATCGATGAGCAGATTGGATTTGTACTAAAATCAAAGCCAAATATTGTGTTTGTTGATGGTCCAATGACATACATGCTTGGGTACAGGTATTCACATGAACACTTTGAACAAGCCAAGGCGAATCTAATGAGGATACTTAAGGAGTGCCCCATCGAGAGATTGGTGCTTGAGCATCACCTTTTACGGGATATTAAATGGAGAGAGAAGATGGCTGAGGTGCTCGCTTTTGGTGGCAATAAGGTGTGTTGTGCAGCTGAATTCATTGGCAAGGTTGAGGATGTTTTGGAGAATAAGAGAAAGCAGCTTTATCAACAACATCCGGTGAGATAAGGGGTTAATCATGTATTATAAGGGACTCATAAATTTCCAAATTATATTCAAAAGAGATGACTTTAACCATATCTCTAACCCCAATATCATCGAAGCAATAAAGCAAGTGATTAGCTTTTGTCTTATCTCGCCAGACAAAAGGGAGAAGGAGCATGCAGCGCAGCTTAGCGTATACATCCAATATCTCACCTCTTTCTACAACTGGATTGAAGGGAGAAATATTCCAGATATCCACCATGGATACACAGTCATTGTTGAAGTGCTTAAAAGGTGCATCTGGCTCTTCTCACTTCCAGAACCCAAAAGGACAACCATTTCAAGGGGTTATGCAAAGAAGTTCTCCAAAACATTCCAGTACGGCTTGGCTCGAATGCTGAGTGGGATTAGGGCAGCATTCGATCCTGACCTAGTGGGTCACACAAGGATTGAAAGGGACCAGCTAATACGCTACATTTTTGATAATAAGGAGGGGCTTGGAAGAGGGTTCCTCTTCAATATGCTAGGCAGGTTTGCATTTGTGAAAAGGGTCTCTCAACTCCCAATCCAAGAAATAGAGGTAACCGAGCGTCTCTTGATAAGACCCTCTGGTAACCAAATAAGGAGGATAAATGGGTGGCTGGATTTGGGGGTTAGTGGATGCCCTGTGAGAGTACTGGCAGTGCCATCAACCTTTGGGAGAGATAGGGTATACTTTCTTTTTAGGGCGAATGAGCATCCAGCGTATCAAGCCCATCTCCAATTATCTCCGAAGAGTGTACCTTTCAGGAGTTTCAATTAGGGATTACGCACACTTAGCAATCTCCTTAATACTAACTCAAGTTGGCTCTCTTTACCAGGAACAATTTGCTGTTCAAGAGAGAGTGGGCCCTTAAATTTATTCTCCTTAAGATGCCCTAAGAAGAGGTAAAAAACCTTTTCGCCCAGATTCGTAGGCCAAGATCTTGGGAGCCCTAACGCAGCGAGGGTATTCAACATTGCACTAGAATCCTCACCGTGGTACTGTATCATGGTAGGGGCTCCAGTGGAGGTGGTAACAATTACTTCCTCACCTGCCCTTGGGGTTACCCTCAGCATTTCATCATAAGGGAGTTCTACCTTACACATTCCCCCCATAGCAAGGTAAACACCCTCTTGGCTATATTCGCAACACTCGGGTCTGCCTAAACTATCGTAGAGTTGTTTTAAAGCTCCCATATCTACCATAAAGCAGAGCCCCTATTTAAAAAGCTTTCGGTTTTTTATTACTATCAAGTGTTAACTTTTAATCTGCCAGCACAAAGAGAATTATTGCAAGAGAGGCAATTCCTCCCGTAACCCACTGAAGCCACGAGAGCATCTCACCGAGGAGTAAAACCCCAACAATGCTTGTGAATACTACCTCTAAAAGGAATATCACTGTGGCATAAGTGGGGCTTGTGAGTTGCATTCCGATATAATATGCAATGAGAAAGGTGAATGTGAAAAAGCTACTCAAAAGGAGATAGCCAAACACTGGCTCCACTGCTTTAAAAGAGAAAAATTGCTTTGTTGCAAGAGCCACAATAAGCATAAAAGCAGCACCGAACACTATCCTAAGCAAACTAACGGTTAAGCCAGAGAGCCTATTCATAGCAATCTTTGCTAGCACATTCGTAAAGCCTATTACAACCATTGCTGAAATCAAAAGCAAATCGCCATTGTTGAGCCCACCCAATCTCAGGTTGGTGATCATTATACCCATGCCCAAAAAGGCAATCATCGCCATTAAGAGTTTGTGGCTGCTTAGTCTCTCACGCAATATTAGGTAAGCAAATATTGCAGTGAGGGGAGTAGCAAGTGTTGTGATAAAGCCGGCATTCACTGATGTGGTTAACTTCTGTCCATATATCCACAGAAGCTGCACCACACCAGAAGCGAGCACACCTATTATCCCACAAAGCCCCCAATCATACCAACTCATCTTAAGCAATTCTCTCCTCGGACTTAGAAACAGCAGGGATGGCACAGCAAGGAAAACAGCCATAAAGAGAGCATATTGAAATGTGTCAATGCTGGGCTTAAGGGCAAGCTTATTCACAATCACCAGACCGGCGTAAAGCAAAGATGAAACAAGAATTAGGATTAAACCCTTAATGCTCATTTTGGGTTTGGCATACTTGGTTGCAAATATAAACCTTTCTATTTAAAACTTCTCTCGAGAGAACACCGAAAATTATATAAATGGCTCAACCTCCTTCTATCATAGAAAAAACTGGCTAGGAGCTTTTGGCTAAATCTAGCAAAAACAATTAAAAAATTTGATTAAAAATTAGTGGGACGAGTTGAAAATGGCTGAAAAGTATAACGCCCAAACAATCAAGGTTTTGGAGGGTATTGAAGCAGTTAGGAAAAGACCGAGCATGTACATTGGCTCTACAGATACCAGAGGCTTGCACCATCTCTTTAGTGAGGTAATTGACAACTCCATTGACGAGGCAATGGTTGGCAAGTGCAACAAGATAAATGTGGTAATCCACAAAGATAATTCCCTCTCAGTTGAGGATAATGGAAGGGGCATCCCAGTTGACAAACACCCTGTTTACAAACTACCGGGTGTGGAGATTGTGATGACAAAACTCCACGCAGGTGGGAAGTTTGACAAGAATATTTACAAGGTGTCTGGTGGGTTGCACGGAGTTGGTGTGTCTGTTGTTAATGCCCTCTC
>QMQS01000070.1 GCA_003650585.1 Candidatus Woesearchaeota archaeon | reverse complement strand
TGAGTGCAGACGTGAGAAATGTCTATGAGCGTAAGGTAATCCGCAAACTTATTAAAAGGGAGTCTGAGCTGGAGAAAGGGATAGAGGCAGCCCTTAGCAAGGGGGATGTGAGTACAGCAGCCAAACTGCTTGATGATATGTTGGCAACTGTGCAAAAAGAGGGAAAACTACTGAATGTGGAGTCCAGAGCACTTAAAGACGCTGAGAGGCGCTTGCAAAAGGAACGCAAAGTCACTAAAAGGGAGGAGGGACTCGAGAGCAGCGGGGTTTAATTTTTAGTAGCTTACCAAACAAAACCTTTTTAAAATGGGGTTTATTTCTTCATAAGCGAGATGGTTAAGCGAATAGGTTCAGCACGGAGAAAAACGAGGAAAAAATTTAGAAAGCCATTAAGGGAGAGGGGCAGATTAAACCTCACTAGATACCTCCAGACTTTTAAGGTGGGCGACAAGGTGGTGCTCAAAGCAGACCCAAGTGTGCATGAGGGGCTTTATCACCCTAGGTTTCATTCCAAGTCTGGTGAGGTCATAGGCATGCAGGGTGATTGCTACCTGGTCAGAATAAAGGATGCATCCAAGTACAAGCAGATTATTGTTCACCCCGCGCATTTGAAGAGGGTGTGAAAATGGAAATAATAGAGCAAAATCCAATCAATATGGTTGAATTGCATTCAGAGATAGCCAAAATCAAGAAGAGAGACAAGGAGGTAAACTTTAGGGTGGGTAAGATTGAGGAATACCTCAACTACTATGTGAAGCTCAAGCCCAGTGAGGCAAAGCAACTCAAGGAGGAACTAGAGAAACTTAGCATACCAAGACTAAAAGACTTGCACATCCACAAACTAATAGATATCATGCCCACAACTGCTGAGGATGTTGCAGTGGTGCTTGATGGCTACCCCATTACAATCACAAAGACCAATTGCGCACAGATTGCTGAGACCCTAAAGAAGTTCAAAAAGGATTAACACAATATTTAAATACAAGTTACTCCAACACTACTTCTATGGTGGTCAAAGAAGAGTATGCTATAGTCTTGGATTTCTTGCCAAACGGCTATCCATTTGACAAGCGACCTAGTCATAAGAAGACCGCCATAGTTCAAGCCATAGGTGAGAAGCATTTTATCTTGCTTGAGTTGGTGCCAAAGCGTGGGCTCGTGCTCCAGCCCCAGGAGAGAGTGTATATAGGCGATGAAAAGCGTGACAAGATACACCACATAAACGGCAAGCTCACTATTGATAAACTCACTGAGACGGCAAAGAAGGAGCTGGAGATATCCATTTCAGAGATTGTTGACAAGAATGAGAAGAGGTTTGTAGAGTTTTTCAACACAGCCCAGCCACTCTCTACTAGGATGCATTCCTTAGAACTAATACCTGGTCTAGGCAAGAAGAGGATGTGGGAGATTCTTGAGGAGCGTAGGGTTGAGCCCTTCAAGAGCTTTGCCGACCTCAAGAAGAGAATACCCCTTATGCCTGACCCCAAGAAGGCAATAATCAAGAGGATTCTTGAGGAGATGAAGGGCAAAGAGAAGCACTACATATTTGTGGGGCAATAGGCCTTGGTGAGAATGCTCTATGTTGTTTCCACCCCTATCGGAAATCTTAAGGATATTACTCTTAGGGCTTTAGATATACTTGCTAGTGTTGATTTGGTTGTTAGCGAGGACACTCGCACCACGCAAAAGCTTCTCAAGAGATACGAAATAAAAGCGAGGTTGCTGAGTTACAATGACTACAACAAACGCACCAGGACCAAGCAAATTCTAAACAAACTGGAGGCAGGTTGTGATGTTGCCCTGGTATCAGAGAGTGGCACACCTGCAATCTCAGACCCTGGTTACTACCTCATTAGAGAGTGCATTAAACACGGGTTTGAGGTGGTGCCTGTGCCAGGGGCTTGTGCAGTTACAGCAGCACTCGTTGCCTCAGGTTTGCCTACTGATAGCTTTACATTCATTGGGTTCTTGCCAAAGAAGAAGGGTAAGAAGCATAAGCTGCTGGAAGAGCTAAAAAACCAGCAAACCACCGTGGTTTTCTTTGAGTCACCCCACCGTTTAGCCCAAACTCTTGAGAGCTTGCGTTTGCTTTACCCAGAGTGGTGGCTGGCGGTTTGCAGGGAGCTAACCAAATTGCACGAAGAAGTCGTGCGTGGCACAGTTGCAGAGGTGGCAGAGAAACTGAGCAAGGTGAAGCCAAGGGGGGAATACACCCTAGTGCTCTCACCCAAACATCCGTAACCTTTTTATATTATGCGTATTTTTTACGGTAGTATGGAGGGTGGTCAGAAGAACAAGGAGAGGTTGGTTGTGTGTCCGGATTGTGGCTCTACAGACCTCGCCTGGAGAAACGGAGAACAGTATTGCAAGCACTGTGGGCTTGTCATAGAATAAGTCTAAGGGCTTAAGTTATTCTTCTCCCAGCTTTCTCGCTTTTATCCCCTTTGGTATCAATCTGTCAATAAATCCGAGCAGGTCGTCGCTTGAAACATACCCGTATTCATAATATAGCAAACCCCTTATTGCTTGGAATCTCTTCTCATAGTCCTTAATAATTGTAATGAGTTCCTCTTTGGTGAAATCCTCGTAATTCTGCTCATCCATATACCCTTTCTTGGCTTTACTGATATTTAAATATTCTCTTAAAATAGTGTTTTGCCGTTTAGAAAAATTTATAATATAGTTGCATGTTCGGGGAGAGGATGCCAAAGCGCAACATCATCTTGCTCGGTTTGGTGAGTTTAATCAATGATATCTCAAGCAAGATTATTTTGCCATTGTTGCCTCTATATGTGAAACAGATAGGCGGCGGTGGCTTGGCAATAGGGCTCATAAGTGGCTTAGGGGACAGCGTAGCCAGCATACTCAAGATTCTCTCTGGCTACTTCTCAGACAAACTCGGTAAGAGAAAGCCCTTTGTGTATCTTGGGTATCTTGTGGCCTCTGTGGGCAAGTTTCTCTTGGCTTTTGCCAAGAGCTGGCCTCAGGTGCTTGTACTGAGAATGCTTGAGAGGATTGGCAAGGGTCTACGCTCTGCACCCAGGGACGCTTTGATAGCGGCATCCACCAAGTTGAGTAACCGTGGTGAGGGGTTTGGTATACACAGGGCAATGGACAGTGGTGGGGCTGTGATAGGTGCTTTGTTGGCATTCCTGCTTTACTGGTTTCTCGGACTGAGTTTTACAAAAATATTTCTCATTGCAGGGTGTATTGCATTCGCAGCCATCCTACCCCTACACTTCGTAAAAGAGCAGCCCTTTCAGAAGCATCATGATATAAAACTAGACTTAAAGCTAAGCACGCTTAGCACCCCTCTAAAACTTTTCATTCTAATAGCCACACTCTTTGCTCTGGGTAACTTCAGTTATATGTTCTTTGTGCTCAAGAGCCAGAGTTACTTTGCTAACAGATGGATGATAGCAGCCCCTATATTGCTCTATGTGGTGTACAACACCTCTTACACACTCCTTGCCATCCCTGTGGGTAAGCTTTCGGATAGGATTGGCAGGAAGAAGGTTCTGCTTGTGGGTTACACCCTGTTTAGTGTGGTGTGCCTGGGCTTCATATATGCTCACTCTTTGGGTATCTTCTTCCTGCTCTTCTTGCTCTTTGGTGTTAATTATGCGTTTGTGAACGCCACAGAGCGTGCCTATGTCTCTGACCTTGCAGATTCAGACACAAGGGGAACTGCACTCGGCACCTACCACATGTTCAATAGCATTGCTGCCTTGCCAGCAGGGTTAATAGCTGGATTGTTGTGGGATATGGCCCCAGAATTTAGCTTTGTTTATGGTGCGGGTATTGCCTTGACAGTTGTGCTAATCTTTCTTAGTGTATGGAGAACGCTCCCAGACTATTGAATAATGCCGTAGCCAATGAGTCGCCACCTATTGGCTATCATTCTTGAAATGGTTACCCTTGAACCAAGAGAGGCACACACTGGCAGTTTGAGTTTGCATTTAATCTTCTCTTTGCCAAGCTCAATAACCTGCCCCACAGTTGCTGCTGTGTTCACATTCAGCATCAACCACTCGCTTTGGCGTATCGGTTCCACAAGGAGCTTATCCTTAGCACCCACCACCCGCTTCAGTAGCTTTGTCTCGAGTGTCAGTTCATAGTGCACTGGCGGGAGTTTACCCACATGACCGCACACAGAACCAGCGAGTTTGTCTGAGGCAACTATGCTGGGGTCGAGCAGGGTTTGGATGCCCCCAGAACCACCTGGTCGTAGGGTGGTTAAATTCTCACCCCCAGCCCTCAAACTCACTATCTTGGTTTGCAAGGGTTTAAAGACCACTTTACCCTCCCTCTCTAACTTTCTCCCAGGTCTAATCTCTATTGTCTCGCCAACCTTCAATTCACCCTGGATTAGGGCTCCCCCAAGCACCCCTCCCACCATCTTCTCTGGCTCTGTGCCTGGTTTGTTTATATCAAACGATCTTGCTACAAGGAATATTGGCTCTTTGCTTGGGTCCCTTTTGGGTGTCTTAATGTGCTCCTCTATTGCTTCAATAAGGTAACTGATGTTCACACCATACTGGGCTGAAACAGGTATGACCGGTGCATCCTTGTAATCAGTTAACTCAAGAAAGCGTTTGATTTGTTTGTAGTTTTCTAGTGCTGCTTCCTCAGATACTAAATCGATTTTGTTCTGCACAACCACCAATTGCTTCACACCTATTATCTTGAGTGCCATTAGGTGCTCCCTTGTTTGTGGTTGCGGACATTTCTCATTGGCAGCAACAAGCAACAACGCCCCATCAATGATTGTGGCTCCAGAGAGCATTGTTGCCATCAAACTCTCGTGCCCAGGGGCATCCACAAAAGATACCTTTCTAAGCACCTCTGTTTTAGAGGAGCATTTTGGACACACTTCAGAGACAGTGTACGCCTCACCACCCTTACATTTTGGGCACTTTCTAAACACTGCGTCCGCATACCCCAACCTTATAGTAATCCCGCGTTTGAGTTCTTCAGAATGAGTATCAGTCCACTTACCACTGAGCTTCTCAGTGAGGGTTGTCTTACCATGGTCAACATGCCCAAATAGCCCTATGGTTATCTCGGGCTGTTGGGTTTTGCTAACACCTTTATTGGGTCTTTCCTTCATTCTTTTCCTTCTGCTCCTCCCCTTTATTCTCCTCTTTAGTCTCTTCTAGCTTTGCCTTACCGTACTTAACAATCTTGAGGTTTATTTGTGAGATTTTGGC
>QMQS01000069.1 GCA_003650585.1 Candidatus Woesearchaeota archaeon | reverse complement strand
TTCTATAAGCGAATGGGGTTTGTGCTGAAAAGAAAGGAAGGGGAGCTACAGGTGTGGGAGTATGACCTAAGCAAGGGCATTCCAAAGGGGCATGATTATGTTGAGTTGATTGAAAAATGAGTAAGCTAAAAGAGACAATAGCAAGGGTGCTAAACATCAGCCCGGATGAGATAACCAACCATAGCTCTCCTGAAAACATTGAGAGCTGGGACTCATTCAACCAGATTATGCTAATCTCAGAGCTTGAAGCAACATACGGAATCAAGTTCACTATGGACGAGCTCCAAAGGATGAACTCTGTTGGGGAAATCAAGCAGGTGCTGAGAGAGAGGGGTGTGCTTAGTGATGAGGATTGAAGGCGAGCTTGAGTTCGACCAAATAAGAGAGGGGATGTATGCAGAGTTTGATGTTGTGATTGGAGATGAAGAGATGCGAACCTTCGAAAGGCTAATAGGTGATAAGAGCAAGCTACACACAGACCAAGCCTATGCCAAGCAGACAAAATTCAAAGGGAGGATAGTGTACGGGCTGCTCATTGCATCCTACTTTTCGAGAATCTTTGGTATGTACTTCCTCGGTAGCAGGAATCTCTGTCTGAGCCAGTGCTTTAACTACAGGAACTTTGCCCATTTGGGTGAGAGGGTTGTGTTTAGGGCAACAGTGGATAAAAAGTTAGAATCAGTAAGAATGCTTGTATTGAAGCTTGAGGCAAGATGCCAAGAGCGGATACTTGTGACCGGTGAAGCCAAGGTGAAGGAGATTTAAAATGTGTGCCAAACTAATCCCGCTAATCTACAAGAAAGGTTTGTTGCCAAAGTGGTTGTGTCAGGTTGGGAGCGACATCCTTGTGCTTTTGGCTCAGATACTCCCCCATCCAAAGCTGAGGATAGCCGTCTGGAAACTGCGCGGTGCGAACCTTCATGGTGTCAAGTATATAGGTATGAACTGCCTGATAGGCAACTACCCCTGGTTATTAACTATTAAGAGGAATGCGGTGGTCTCCTCTGGGACAAGGATACTAACAGAGGACTATAGCTATCAGAACGTGGGTGGTGAAAAACTACTTGCGCCAGTGGTAATAGAGGAGAACGTGCATATAGGCATGGACTGCATTATCCTCCCAGGGGTTAGGATTGGCAAGAATTCTATAATTGGTGCTGGCTCTGTGGTGATGCACTCGATCCCGGCTAACTCAGTAGCAATAGGGAACCCTGCAAAGGTTATTATGTCTGTCAAAGTGGGCAAGCTCATGCTCAAAAAGCGACTGGGGAAAAAATGAAGGAGTTGGCTGTGGGGGTTGACATAGAGGCAATAGCAAGGTTCAAGGGTGTATCCAAAAATTTCCTCAATAGGGTGTTCACAAAACAGGAGCTAGAGTACTGCCAGGCAAAGGGTAAACCAGAGCAGCATCTGGCAGCGAGGTTTGCTGCAAAGGAGGCAGTAATCAAGGCCTTTGGGTGGCTTGGGTTAGAGGTGCATCACAAAGAGATTGAGATACTCAACAAGCCCAATGGAGCACCCTATGTCAATCTCAAGGGGCATGAGCTTGAAGTGAGACTTAGCATATCCCACTCCCAAGAGTTTGCCATTGCCTTTGTGGTGGTGTTTTCTCCATAGCATTTTTTGGATTAACACAGCTTTGCCCGTGTCACGCACAAACTATATAAATCCATTTCATTTGTCTTAAGCCAATGAAAAACAAAGCCAGAGCGATTGGATTTGTTTTGTTGGCTACGCTCTTCACTGCTGGGGGACAGCTCATGTACAAACTCTCCTCAAAAGAGTTTGCATTCGACTTGGCTAAGCTTGTCACCAACCAATACCTTATACTGGGGCTGGCATTGTACTTTATCGGGGCAATGCTTCTGGTGTATGCATTGAAGTTTGGCGAACTCTCAATGGTTTACCCATTCATATCTCTAACCTTCATATGGGTGTTTATCATTGGTGTGCTCATGTTCCAAGAGGTCGTGAGCTTATTTAAACTGCTAGGAACCCTGTCAATAGTGTTGGGGGTTTCACTCATAGGGAGGGCTTAGAATGTTGTGGTTAATACTTATACTTGCATTCATCGCAACCATCCTGGGTGCTTTTGGTGCCCTTTTCCTAAAGAGGGGTGGCACTGGCTTTACATTGCACCCAATAGAGCTCATCAAGAATTACAACCTCATTATTGGCTTGGGGCTGTATGTGGTGGCTAGCATAGTGTTTGTGTATGCACTCAAGTTCGGGGAGCTATCAATGATATACCCCCTCACTTCCCTCTCATACATATGGGTTACCATTCTCTCTGTAAAATGGTTGAAAGAGCCACTAACCAAAACCAAGTTTTGGGGCATTGTATTAATCATCCTGGGTGTGGTTTTGATAACTATAAGATGAAGAACATATTTGTGGTTATACCGGCATTCAATGAAGAGAGAAAGATAGAGCGAGTACTCCAAGGGCTCAAGGAGCATGGTTACAGCAATATAATCGTGGTGGACGATGGTAGCAGTGACAACACCAGCAAAATAGCTAAAAAGGCGGGTGCTGTTGTGCTGCGCCATGTGATTAACCGTGGCCAGGGGGCTGCATTGAAAACAGGGATAGATTATGCGCTAGAGGAGGGAGCAGATATTATAGTTACATTCGACGCAGATGGTCAACACAACCCCGCAGACTTGGCTGCATTAATCAAGCCAGTCAAAAGTGGTGAGGCAGACATTGCCCTAGGCTCACGCTTCATTAAGTCGGACTCAAACACACCCTTTGTTAGAAAGCTGTTTCTCAAGGGGGGTGCAATTCTATTTAGGGTGCTGTATGGAATAAAGCTAACAGACTCCCACAATGGTCTCCGGGCAATGAACAGGAAGGCTGCCTCAAGCATAGAAATCACATGCGACGACATGGCCCATGCCTCAGAGATTGTTGAAGAGGTGGCCAAACACAAACTACGCTATAAAGAGGTTCCAGTAACAATCACCTACACTGATTACTCTCTATCCAAAGGCCAAAGCACTCTGAACAGTATTAGGATACTGAGCAGGATGCTGCTCAACAAACTCTTGAAGTAAGAAAAATATAAATACAAGTTTGCTACTCCAGGATAAGATGGAGTTCATCCAGATTGCGGGGGTGGTGTTTGCTCTCTTTGCAATTAGTCGTGGTTATCTCAAATTCCGCAAAAAGAGTCTCTCATTGAACGGCTACTTGGCTTGGAGTGCCCTATGGCTTGGGGTAATAGTCATCGCTGTGTTACCCAGCAGCACAGGTTTTCTGGCAGGGTGGTTGGGTATAGGGCGGGGCATAGACGTTGTGGTCTACCTTAGCATCATCCTGCTCTATTACCTCATATTCAGGGTGTACCTAAAACTTGAGGAGCTACGCAAAGACATAACCAGGCTAGTGAGGGAGATTGCGTACAAGAGGGTAGGAAAGAAGAGAAAATGAGAATATGCTACATGAACCCAGCCCTCTTGCTGAGACGTCCTATTGCCCAGATTATAGAGCGTGTTTCAAAGGAACACGAGGTTGGGCTTCTCATACCAAAGCCACTGGGCAAGCCCCTTGACAACAGTTTGCATTATTCTAAACTGCCAGAGGGGGTAAAGCTCTACACCTACTCAATTATACAGCCACCTGGTCCATATGAATGGCCCATCCCTGTGACGCCAATGTTCTTCATCCAACTCCTAAGGGTGTTTTGGAGGTATGACATAGTGCACATGTGGGCCCATTTCTATTTAGCAAACCTCTTTGCAGCCATATTTGCCCTCTTTTTCAGAACCAAACTCATACTAACAATGGACTCTATTGCTGGCTATTCCTTCACAGCCGGAAAGAAGTATGACATAGCCTTTAAGGTTTATTACAGGGTGCTTGGATGGCTCATCTTTGGCGCACCTGCCAAGATTACTCTCTATGGCAAATCCCTAATACCCTTTGCCAAACAGGCAGGTGTAAACATAAAGAGGGTTAAAGTTATAACCACTGGCATTGACATCGCATCTAAGAAGAAGGGGGATGCCAGTATTGTTAAGAGGGAGTTCAAACTCAGGAACGAAAAGGTACTCCTGTTTGTTGGATTGCTGGTGCCCAGAAAGGGGGTTGACACTTTAATAAAAACAATTCACAAACTAAGCTATAAGAACATCAAGGTGTTCATTGTTGGAGACGGTCCCAAGCGCCAAGAGTATGAACAAATGGTGAACAAACTAGGGCTCAAAGACAAGTTCATATTCACAGGGTTTAGAAAGGATGTGTTCAATTTCTATGCCGCTGCGGATATATTCTTCTTCCCGTCCAGAGGTGAGGGCTTGCCTGGGGTTGTAATGGAATCCATGGTGAGCAAACTCCCTGTGGTATCCTCAGACATACCGTGCATACCAGACCTAGTGAAGGATGGTAAGAGCGGGTACCTATGCAACCCAGAGGACGTGGAATGCTTTAGGAAGCGGCTTGAGAAACTGCTAAAAGATGACAAGCTGCGTAAGAGATTTGCAGAAGAGGGTTTTAAGATAATTAAGGGCTTTGATTGGAGCAGAGTGATTAAACACTACACAGAGCTCTACAATGAGCTAATTCAAGAGACCGAGTGGTTCTAAAGATGAGGATTCTAATGTGTACCCACGAATACTATCCCATGGGGAGTGGGATAGCAAACCTTGTTTATAACCTCAACAAAAGTCTCACTCGCCTAGGGCATAGTGTGGATATATGCTCCCCCATTGGCCCAGATATTAAGCTAGAAGAGGCAGTGAAACCAATCGAACGGTTTGGTGGGTTTGGGATAGCCTACTTCTGGTACAAAGTTGGGGGGTTATTAGAAACAAAGCATAAGGAGTATGACCTAATTCTTTTACACAACCCCCTGCTGTTTAGAGAGGTTAAAGCAAAGAATATAGTGTGCGTGGTCCACACCCTCTTCTACTTCATATTTAAAGAGTCTGATTGGCGAAACATAAAGAAACTGCCTTATTATTTGGGGATGCTCGCTTTGGAGAGCTACGCTTACAAACACATGAGGCACCTCAGCTTTGCGGTAACCTCACCAAAAACAATAAGCGAGTTGGAGCATTACGGGATTAAACCTGAGGGTGTACCAATAATCTATAATGGGCATGATTTCTCTGCAACCCCAGTGAAAAGCTTACCGAAATCACTCGAGTACTTGAAATCAAAGCAAGGCATTAGGTTGGTTTATGTGGGGAGGTTTGCCTACAAGAAGAACCTTCCAAGATTGTTGCTAGTGTTCAAACACCTAAGAGAGCTGAGCAACATTTACCATCTATACCTCATACCC
>QMQS01000068.1 GCA_003650585.1 Candidatus Woesearchaeota archaeon | reverse complement strand
GATGTTGGAGGGCTTGATGTCTCTATGCACATAGCCCAACTTGTGCAATGCCATCAGCCCAGTCAAGACATGGTGTAAAGCCCCCATTGATTCATTAAGATTGCGCTGATCACTGAGAATGTATTGCTCCAAAGAGTAATCGCCCAACTCCATGAGCAAACTCGGATAGCCACCCACCCAGGGCTTGACCTCATATACATCAAGTATATGAGGATTGTTGCGTAAGGATGTGCCTATTTTTATCATCTGCTCAAACTCATGCTTAACATCATCACGCTTAACAGGAGATATGCGCAACACCATCTCGCTACCCTTAAACTCGCCCTCAGAAACCACCACAACATACAGGTTGGGCCTGGTTTGGTCAATCCGTAAACGATCAACTACCTTAAACCTGCCATCTTTGGCTATTATCTCTTCAAGCCTTAACCTGCCTACATTGTGGATTGGCATATTTTCACACCCTCTTAGCTTTACTGAGAGTAGTAGACAATTTCCTCTCAACATCCTTCACAAACTTATCAAACCCAGTCTTACGAGCTTCAATCTCACTGAAACTATAGCCTAAGATACCCCAATATGCAGCAATCCTAACAAGGGTAAGCCCCTCCCTGCATAGCTCTCTGGCCACCTCTGGCACTTTATCCTTGGACACACTCGGAAGCATTCTCTCTAGCTCACTATACCTCTTCTCAATAACCCTCTCATCCCTCTTCTTAAGTTCCTCGATGGCTCCCCCCAACTCCACAAATCTCTTGTAGGCATCTGAAGACAATTGCTCAAGATTGAGCTCGCCAACAAGTGGCACCAATCTCATTTCATACAATTCCCTTATCTCTTTGATTATTCGCATAGGGGTGTTCCCGTACTTACCCCTCCCCTGCTCGCCCTCTTCAAGTAAGGCTTTTAATTGTGTATAGAGTGTTTCAAATTGCTGTAGCTCTGGCCTAGGCTTTGTCCTCCTGCCGGCTCCACCTTTTAATTCCTCTAATACCTCATCACTAGAACCATACCTGTGCTCCCTTTGGGGCATTAAACACTTGAGGATGACACGCTTATGTCTCTCTTTTACACCAGGCAACCAGCCTGTGGAGCTCTTGAGCACAACCTTTTCTAGTCTTCTCATGTCCTTTTTGAACCTAAGCATGGGCTTACCCTTATACCCGCGCCATGGTAGCTCCCCATCGCCCAACAACTGGTATATCAAGCATCCGAGTGCATAAACATCCGATTGCACAGAGTAGGGACACTCCCCAGGCTTGATGTCATAGCATTCTGGTGCACGATACATGTCTGTGCCCTTTGTTGTTGTTGGTATCAAAAACATTCCAGAGTCAGCAAAATCGCTCAACTTCCACACATCCCTCACATGAATGACATTCTGTGGCTTTATGTCACCATGATAGTAGCCTGCCTCATGCACTGCCTTTATCCCCAAACCAATCTGCTCAATTATATCTAAGGCTGTGCTCAAGCTTCGCTCCTCTTGGGTTAGGTACTCATACAAGGATTTGTCCCCTAATTCCATCAAAACAGCAAGCAAAGAGGAACCTCTTGTGGAAGAGATGGGTGGGTTCACCTCATAGGTGTTTATCACATGCTTCTTAGACCTCACTGCGCGAGGTATTTCAATCTCTCTTTTAAAGGCATTAACAGTTTCCTCATCCCTTTTAGCACTCACCTTGAGGGCAAGCCTCATCCCTTTATAATCCCCTTTAGCCACAGATACAGCAAACACACCACTAACACCAGGGTTTAGTTGTATCGTGCGTATAATGTTGAACCTACCATCTTTCTTAATCCTGTCCTCAAGGGACTCAGTGATGATTCGGGGCATTCTCCATCACCTTAATTATAATAAAGGTAGCATCGTCTTTTTTTCTCAATCTCCTCTGGGCTTGTTCAAAGGTAATACCCTTAACAGATGCATACCATCTCGCCATCCCTTGCGGCTTTTTCACTAATGCAAGTATAGAGCTTTTCATCTCTTTTGTATCCTCCAATGAGAGAATCTTCTCCAATTCATCTCGAGTTATGAGATTGGTAACTCCATCAGTCGCAACAAACAGCACACTACCTGGTTCAAGTGGCTGCTTAAAGATGTCAATTGTCATTTCCTCAGGAGTCAAACCCAGGTAGCTATAAATCCCACTATACATTATACTCCACATTTCTCTCTCGTTCTGTGGCAAACTCTCAGGCATTAGTTTGTGGTCCTCAGTGAGCAATCTCAGCCCCTGTCTATCAAAGTAATACACTCTACTGTCTCCACAATGGCAGATGTATGCTGTGTCATTATAAATCAAACATCCATCAAAAGTACAACCAGGACTATCCCTCGACTGTTCATGAGGTATACCCATCACTACCTTGCTTGCCTCTTTTAGTACTTGCTTCATCAAGTCCAAAACCTCCCCTGGCTTTATAATGCCATTCCTCAACCCTTTCCTTATTTTAATTGCCTCCACTTCAAAATAGGCACACGCAAGAGAGCTAGCCAAATCACCCAATCCCCCTTGAGATATTCCATCTGCGACTGCAAAGATTAAACGATGTTTATCTACAATTTTGCAGTCCTCATTCAGCCTTCCTATTTCACCTTTCTCTCTACCAATTATGGAATAAGAGGTTACACGATAAACCAAAGTGTTGTAGGGTTTCATTTTTTCTTCACGAAGCACATCTTTCCATAATCCAAATCTAGGGTGGGTATTTCTATATGGGGTTGGTTCGGCACACTTGGAGAGAGTGCATAGATTTGGGTACGCTGGTCCACAACAAAACACACATCCTTATCCTGGAATACTAAGCTTTTAATTCCCTCATAACAATGTCTGGAAGTGAGGGGAAGTAAACGAATGTTCGCTTTAAATAATTCAGAGGGGCTTTTGTAAGAGTAAAATTCAATTCTCGAAGTTGGAGTAACTGTAGCTAGCTTGACACCCTCTCTTGATTCCATAAGCCCAAATATGCCCTCTAAAGAAGGGAATCTCACCCAGCTACTGTCAACCCCAAAATACACCCCGTTAACATCTCTCGCAACAAACAACTCTTCCCCAAGTATACCCTCTGGTACACACCCCGGAGGGAATTCAACCAACTTTCGTAACTTCTGCTTTTTAGTAAACACAGCACTACCTCTTATGAAATAATACTTGTTCCCCCTTTGAAAAAAAGCGTCCATCTCAATTGGTACAATATGCTCTGTCTCAAGTTTGCCCTCTTCAATTGTGGCTATATAGAATTTACCTTCATGATTGAAACCCACCATAACCTCTCCTGTATCTGCCATCCCAAAAGAGTTAACCTCAATGGGTGTTTGCTCGTATTCCAAGATTGGTGAAACCCAGTTTACCTTACCTTTGGAAACATCCACATACCCCACACTATAGACAAAGTCTATTTTGCCTTTTGAGTATTTGGACACATCTATCCTCAATAGCATTACCAACTCTTCTTGGTTTGCATCTAAAGCAATAATCTCAGTTTTCTTGGGTTTCAGTGGCATTCCTTTGTACCTTGGGTGGTTTTTTACCCTTTTCTCAGGTCTCAGTGTATCCAGCTGCTCTCTGAGATTCCATATCTCACCCTTCGAGGAAGGCAACTCTATCTGCTTTATACTTAGTGAGTCAGATTGCGTTACTGAATAAACCCTTGCTGCAATTTTGTCTCTGAGGTTAACTCGAGGTTTGTGGCTTGGGGTTGGTGAGTGAGACATTACTTCCACAAGTCGAGAATCACCACTCGCATGAGTTGGTAAAACATCTGTATCAAAAACCAAGTCCTCCAAGCATCCATCAAACCTCAAGGGATAATTTGGCCCAGAGGTGATTTGTGGCAAGCTCGCTATGTAATCTCTTAATTCCTTTGAAAATTTGTCAAACATTTCTCTATCAAATTCAGTCATACGAGCCAAGAGGTACTTATCTAGGAGGGCTAGCCCTTCATTGTAAACAATAGGTACCATTAAGAAAAGTCCCTCACCAGTTTCCTCGTCTGTAACATAAAACATAGAGTTGCCTTTTATACTTAAATCATTTATAACTGCCACAAGGGTGTTTGCAATGGCAGCGCCTGTATCAGTCGGGGCTGTGCTTGGCTGCTTTGCATTTGCCCATGCAGCAAATTGTTTGTCTGTTATTTGTGAGATTCGATGGTAGAACAATAACTGGTCTTCCGTGGTGAAGGTAACCCCAAACTCCCTAAAACCACCCAGATAACTAACATAGCCATCTTGTCTTTCCAATTCGCCATCTGCAAGAACAGGCCAAGCCTTGCTCTTAGCATGCCAACCCACAAGGAACCAGTCTAGGTTCACAATACTCAAGCCCTTGCTGCTCAGTGAGGTTTGCAAGTGTTTTCCTAATGCAAGATTTAAGCGCTGCAAGTCAAGCCCTGAAACACCACTCATCCTCCTTAAATCCATACCAAGCACTTGGCCTGCCCTATACAAAAGCACCTCAGGCACGTTAGAAACACACAGGAAGTGGTCAGGGGTGTATCCATTGAGCAATTCTGCCAATTCATCTATTAATTCTATATTGCTTTCACCATGAATTCTCTTGCCCTGAGGGTGCTTACCCAATTTTTTGTAATCCTCTGGAGAGAGGTGTTTGGCATGTGTAAAAACAAGTATATGGAATTGCTCAGGCCCTCCATGCCTAGCAATCTCCTTCTCCTCTGTTAATTTTTCCACCACATGCTCTAGAGTGCCTCTTGTGGCTGGAGCAATCTTTGTTCCAGGAAAAGAATTTAATCTACTAGCTGTAACAATCCTTTGTACTCTGGCTTGGGATTCTGGAGTATCCCCACCCACAACATATATCTGCTTAACCTCACCACCAAAAATCTGATAAGGGTCTTTTGCCAAAAAGTGAGTAAGCCCAGATTCTGTCTGCGCACCTGAACCATAGAAAATGATGGTAATTTCGCGGGACTTGTGCCTCTGTTTCCACTCCAGACGTTTTATCTGTTCCTCTCTGTCACCTGGCAATTCTCTCCGCATATTCAAATTGCCACCATTAAGTACTAAACAATACTAACTTATAAATTTTTGCCCTCAGAAAAACCCCAAATTGTGTTTTGTTGTATTTATTTATACAACTTAACTTTTAATACTATGTCTATTCCCATTATGTATTATATACCACTATAAAGGGACAACAGATGGTAAGAAAAATATCAAGTTTTAGGATACCTCACTCTGGGTTTTTCAAACCCGAAAATCAAATCCAAGACCTGCTCAATCAGTTAGACAAACTCTTGGAGAAGCAGAATTGTAACAAGCCAAGATTTCTATTCGATTTAATGAATACTATAT
>QMQS01000067.1 GCA_003650585.1 Candidatus Woesearchaeota archaeon | reverse complement strand
TGCTTCGGTTATGTTGAGGTGTTGCTGGTCTGTGTTGCAAGCAATAATTTCTGCCCCTTTGATGCCCTTTTTATAGAGCCAAGAGACCATGTTGTTGCCTGCTCCACCAACACCAATAACCTTTATCTTGGCTTGGCACACACCAATTTGAGAATCTGAGAGATTGTTTGGGAATTCCATTTTGTTCGCCTTAAATTCTTGTGTAAATCTTTAAACACAACTCCCTTATAAATGTTACTATTTTGTATACTGGTATATCATTTTGTTGGAATGGATTTACCATAATTTTAATAAGATTACTCAATTTATTCTAAGCTATGGCAAGGTGTTGTAAAGCAAAGCCCGTGGTAAGTATTGGCGGGAATCGCTTTTGTAAGAGGCATTTCTTGGCTTATTATGAGAGAAAAGTCTCAAAGGTTCTCAAGAAGGCAAGCCATAAAAAGCTCATTGTTGGCTTGTCTGGAGGCAAGGATAGCACAGCTGCCTTACTGGCAATCAAAAAGCTGTCAGGGTTGTATGATGTGTCTGTTGAGGGGGTTTTTATAGACCTTGGTATTAAAGGCAATAGTGATGTTGCCCTAAAATTGGTCTCAAAATTGTGCAAGGACCTTGGGGTAAAGCTAAATCTCTTTGAACTAAAGAAAGAGTATGGGTTTACCATAGACGAGCTCGCAGGTGTTAAACTCAGGAGACCTGTTTGTAGTGCGTGTGGGTTGATAAAGAGATACATACTCAACAGATTAGGGGTGGAACTTGGTGCTGATTTTGTTGTTACTGGACACAACATGGACGATGAGGTGGCATTCATCCTCTTGAACCTCGGTGCTCAGAACCTCGAGCAGCTCTCACGGCTAGGACCAATAACAAATAGCAATCCAGAACTCAAACTCGTGGGCAGACTAAAGGTGTTGTATTACTGCTCAGAGGCAGAGAACAAGGCATACTGCGAACTAAACAAAGTTGAGTACTATAGCAGTGTTTGTCCCTATTCTTTGGGTGGGTCACAAAACAGGATGAAGGAGAAATTGAATGGGATTGAGAAAGAGTTCCAGGGGTTTAAGAATGGTATTCTAAAGAGTTTTGTCAAAATTGTGCCAGGTTTGGAAAGGTTTAATAGGGTAGAGGATGTTAAGCTATGCACTGCTTGCAATTACCCCACCACAGGCGAGGTTTGTGCCTTTTGTAAATTGGTGGATAGGGTGAAAAATGAGAAAGAGGATAAAGCAAGGTGATGATGTGCTTTTGCTCAATGAAACCCAGAGCTATTTGGTGAGGGCACAGAAAAAGAGCTTGAATATAGACGGTGGGATTATTCATCTAGAGGAATTAATAGGCAAACCCTACGGCTCAGAGGTTGTGACCCATAAGGGGCGGTTGTTTGTGGCAGTTGAGCCAAACACCATAGACCTTTTAAAAAAGCGTATGAGGCGCATGCCACAAATCATTCATCCCAAAGAGCTTTCGTTGATTGTTGGCTTCACTGGTTTGAGTAGGAAAGCAAGGGTGGTTGAGGCAGGAACTGGCTCTGGTTATGCCACCCTCTTCTTGGCGAGGCATTGCTCAAATGGCAAGGTCTTCTCATATGAAAAGAGGCGAGAGTTTTATGAGAATGTTAAGAGAAATTTGGATGAACTTGGGGTTAAGAATGTGGTGTTGAAGAACAGGGACATTCTTGAGGGGATTGATGAAAAAGGGCTGGATTTGGTGCTCTTGGATATGAAGGGTGCAGAGAGGGCTGTGCCGATTGCTCACAAGGCACTAAAGCCCGGTGGCTTTCTTGTGGTTTATAGCCCCTACATTGAGCAGGTTAAGGCCGTTGTTAAGGAGATAGGAGGTTTGAACTTCTCACAAACCACAACAATGGAGTGCATCCTACGCCACTGGGATGTTCGAGAGCATACACTCCCAAAGCGCTCTGGTATACTCCACACTGGTTTCCTCACCCTTGCTCGGAAGGTGTCCAAATGAAAGTGCTAATGAGGGACAAAGACACAGTGAAACTGCGAGTGGATAATTTGAACGACCTATGGCATCTGAGCCAAATCATCGAGCCAGGGGATATAATAAAAGCAAAAACAGAGCGCAAGATTGTGCTTGGCGACAAACAGCAGAGGAGTAGGGTGAAAAAGATTACCCCCACTCTGAGTATTGAGGTGGAGAGAGTAGAGTTCCATAAATACTCAGATGTGTTGAGGGTTTCTGGAAAGATAGTTGAGGGACCTGAGGACATACCGAGGGGGCAGTACCACACCATTGATGTGAAACCAGGTAAGATTATCACCCTGAGCAAGCAGGTTTGGCTTGGGCTTCATTTTAAACGCATTAAAGAGGCACAGAGGCACCCATATAGATACCTATTGCTGATAATGGACAGGGATGAGGCAACATTTGCTCTGCTCACTCCTCAGGGCTATCAGATTATTTCAGAGTTGAGGGGTGAGGTTGAGAAAAAGGGTTACAAAGAGGCTAAAGAGGTTAAATTCTATAGCGATATTATTACCAAACTTAACGAGTATAATGAGAGGTATAGCATAAACAAGATTATTGTTGCCTCCCCTGCTTTCTGGAAAGAGGACTTGATTAAACTCATCAAGAATGATGAGCTCAAATCAAAGATTGTCTTAGCGAGTTGCTCACACACAGGCGAGCAAGGCATTGTGGAGGTGCTCAAGCGAGACGAGCTAACCCAAGCATTGAAGGAGGATAGAGTGTCTCGGGAGATGCGATTGGTGGAGGAGTTAATGGCAGAGATCGCATCAGAAGGGAACTGTGCATATGGCATAGCTGAAACCAGGAGGGCTGCTGAGATGGGGGCAATTAAGTTGCTCATTTTAACAGACGGCTTGATAAAGCAAAAGCGTCAAGAGGGGGCTTACGAGCCACTCCATGCCTTGCTTAACCTGGTGCAGAATTCTGGGGGTCGCATAGAGATAATAGAGTCGGAGAATCCAGCTGGGAGAAAGCTAGACGGTTTGGGTGGGATAGCTGCCCTACTCAGGTTCAAGTTGTATTGAGCAGGGAGCTGGCAAAGAAAAATATATAAATCTCTGGATGAATAGTTTCAGTGAGGCGAACTCTGCATGTCAGAATTGAGTGCCAGAATAAGAAAATACTTCCTCTTTAAAAGAAGCGAACTGAAGGGCTTCGTGATTGCTGCCCTTGTCATGGGTTTTGTTCTCGGATTTGATGATGGACAGCCAGAGTTCGTGTTGAGCTATTGGTTGTTCAACTTGGTGAACTCTATCCTGATTGCTGGGTTGGCTGTGTTGGTAAATATTAGCGCCCAGAAGGTGGCATCACTGGCAAAGGGGTATCTCCTGGAGTTCAAACTCTTCCTGTATGGATTGGCTGGTGGTGTGGTGATGGGGCTTGCATCTCTCGGAAGAGTGGTTTTGTTCGCCCCATTTGAGCTCGTCTTTGTGCATCATGAGGGGCTTAGGTTGGGTCGCTTCAGGTATGGGCTCAACTATTTTGAGATGGGTACAGTGGCAGCCACAGGGCCCCTTGCAAGCCTCATGCTGGCAATACTGTTCAGGTACCTCTACACCCTACACCCGAGTTTTGTGCTAATGAATGCTGTGAGAATGAATGCCCTGCTTGCAATTGGCACAATGTTGCCAATACCCAAGTCTATTGGGAGTTATGTGTTTTATGCCAATCTCACACTCTATACTATTGTGTTTTCCCTCGTGACCTTCATTGGTTTGCTCCTGTTGATTGCACCACTGGGCAAAGCAATACTTATTGGGCTTGAGCTTGCAATCTTTGTTTCAATGATATACTTCATAAGGTACGAATACAGATGAGACTATTTTGTAACAGGCGAGGATATGTACACTGGGTAATCCCATCATTTGTGATTGTCTTTCTGCTGGGTTATTTCTTGTCTAAGGTTGTGCCTGCGACGAGTTTGGGTGTGGTTACATTAATCATTATAGGCGGTGTGTGTGGTCATATACTCTCAAACAAGAAGAAGGTGAGTGCTTTCTCAGAGATACTAATCTTCCTTGGTTTTGTTTTTGGGTTTGGGTTTAGCCACCCTGTTTTGGGTGTTGCCCAGGTGTTCCTTGTGTTCTTCTTGGCTTGTGTGGGGGTTTATTCTGCAGAACGGGTGTTGGGGAGATGATTAAGAAGTTGGCAGAGAATGTTTGGAAGATACAACTCTCCTCTAATCTGTACCTGCTTGACATAGGCAAACTGGTGGTGATTGACACTGGTGATAGAAAGGACAGGCAGCAACTATTGTTGTTCCTGGAGCGAGTTGTTGAGCCTGCTAAGGTTGATATTGTGGTGTTTACACATCTCCACTACGACCACATAGGTAATTTTGATTTGTTTAAAAACGCCTGGTTCTATGCATCGAGGGCTGAGATAATGGATTTCAAAAGGGATGCCAAGCGTACTGTGCTCAGAGAAGACATAGCAGGGTTGTTTGATATTGAGCTTTTGCCTGTGGAAACCCTCAACTTAAAGCAACTGGAGTTTGTGCTTACACCAGGACACACCCGCGGTAGTATCTGCATTTGGTACCCCAAGCATAGAATCCTGTTTTCAGGTGACACATTGTTCAATGATGGGTTTGGTAGAACCGACTTACCTACCTCTGACCCCGCAGCATTTAAGAGGACATTGCTTAAACTCACTGGCTACAATTTCAAGATTCTGGCACCTGGACATGGTTGAAATGAGGCTCAGAGTAAAAGATTTTAATTTGGGGCATACACTAGAGTGTGGGCAGTTCTTCCAGTTTGAGCCACAGCCTGAGAAGGGGTATGTGGTTTGGTCTGGGGATAGTATCTTCTGGTGTCGCCAGATTGGGGATGTGTTGGAGTTTGAGGGTATCCCCCCAGAAAAGGTAAAATGGATTTTTGGTTTGGATGTGGATTACAGGGGCATACTTAATAGCATATGCAAGGATTCTAAGGTGGAGAGGGCCATCAAAGCACTGTTAGGGCTAAGGATAATGCGACAGGAATTCTTTGAGTGTTTGGTGACTTATGTATGCTCTGCCAATTCCAATATCCCCAAGATAACCAAGAATACAAGGCTGTTGTCTAAGTTCTTTGGTAAGAGGGTTTTGTTTAGGGGCAAGCCCTATTATCTTTTCCCAAAGTTGGGCGATATCTCAGATTACAAGAAAGTGGTAGCAGCCAAAACCGGCTTTCGAGCGAGGTATATCTTGGAGATAAACACAGCCCTCAGCACGGGATTTGAGTCTAGATTGAGGTCTATGAGCTATGAGGCTGCCAGAAGGGAGTTGATGGGTTTGCCAGGGGTTGGGCCAAAGGTTGCTGATTGCGTTGCTCTGTTCTCACTTGAGAAATTTGAGGCATTCCCTGTGGATGTTTGGATAAGGAGGACCATGCAAGGATTGTATTTTAAAGGGCATAAGACAAGCGATAAAGAACTGAGGCAGTTTGCGAGTGAGTATTTTGGGGATTACTGTGGGTATGCCAATCAGTTCTTATTTTACGCAGCACGAAAGGGCATTTTTAGGGGGTTTATTGGCTAGCT
>QMQS01000066.1 GCA_003650585.1 Candidatus Woesearchaeota archaeon | reverse complement strand
TTGTTACATACTTCACTTTAATATCCTCTCTCAGTGCGAGCATCCCTGCCTCCCTACACAGTGCTTCAATGTCAGCACCCACGAATCCCTCAGTCTTCTTTGCGAGTTCCTTTAGGTTCACACCCTTAAGTGGCATGTCCTTTGTGTGAATCTTTAGAATCTCTAACCTTGATTTTTCGTCAGGTACAGGACAGAGGATAATCCTGTCAAACCTCCCTGGTCTTAGTATCGCTGTGTCCAACCTGTCTGGTCTATTTGTGGCTGCAATTATTATCACATCATGCAACTCAATGAGCCCATCCATCTCGGTTAGGAGTTGATTGACAACCCTTTCTGTCACACCCGAATCGCTTGTGCTTGCTCCCCTCCTTGGTGCTAGCGAGTCTAGCTCATCAAAGAAGATAATGCACGGTGCAGCAGTCCTTGCCTTCTCAAACACCTTTCTAATCCCCCGCTCTGACTCTCCAACCCATTTTGAGATTAATTCTGGACCCTTCACAAGAATAAAATTCGCTTCGGATTCCTTTGCAACTGCTTTGGCTAACATTGTTTTGCCTGTGCCAGGTGCACCATACAGCAGTATGCCCCTAGGCGGCTTAATGCCCAATCTTGTGAATGCCTTGGGGAACTTTAAAGGCCATTCAACCGCCTCTTTGAGCTCTTGCTTAACCTCTTCTAGTCCGCCTACATCCTTCCATCCTATGGTTGGTCTCTCGATGAGTACCTCTCTCAGTGCAGAGGGTCTCACAACCTTTAGCGCCTCATAGAAATCCGTTTGTTTAATCTGCAACTTCTCAAGGAGCTCTTTGGGTATTGGCTCATTTTCCTCTAGCTTGAGTTCGGGGAGTATACGCCTGAGCACTATCATTGCTGTCTCCTTGGCAAGTGAGGCAAGGTCTGCCCCCACAAAGCCATGGGTAATCTCTGCCAACCTATTGAGGTTTACCTCTTTGGAGAGTGGCATGTTTCTGGTGTGTATCTTGAGTATCTCTAACCTCCCCTCTTTCTTTGGTACACCTATCTCAATCTCTCTATCAAACCTACCTGGTCTCCTCAGGGCAGGGTCAAGCTCATTGGGCATGTTAGTGGCTGCAATCACAACCACTTTGCCCCTGCTTTTCAAGCCATCCATCAAAGCGAGGAGCTGGGCAACCACACGCCTCTCTACCTCGCCCTTGGATTCCTCTCTCTTGGGCGCAATTGCATCAATTTCGTCAATAAAGATTATGCTTGGGGCGTTCTTCTCAGCGTCACTGAAAACCTTTCTAAGGTTCTCCTCTGACTGACCATAGTACTTACTCATAATCTCTGGCCCGTTTATGAAAATAAAGTTAGAGTTGGTCTCATTCGCCACTGCCTTAGCCAGAAGTGTCTTACCTGTGCCAGGAGGCCCATACAGCAGTACGCCCTTTGGCGGCTCAATGCCCAAACGCTCAAATAACTCTGGGTGTTTGAGCGGCAGCTCCACCAACTCTCTTATCTTCTTGATTTCCTCGTTCAAGACACCTCTGTCTTCATAACTAACCTCCAGAACCTCTTCCTCAACAACCGCAACCGCTTCTGGGTTTAGCTCAACCTCAGTGCTATCTGTAATCACCACTGCAGTCTTCTTGGGTACCACATCAACAACAATGAACTTCAAATCCCCAAAACCAAACCCCATTAAGCTTTCATCAAGAATATTGAAAATATCTTCAAATTGTGGCAATCTGCTCATTGCCAAGCGCCTTCTGCCAGAGCCACCCAAGCTCACTATGTCGCCCTTCATAACAGCCCTACCGAGCAGCCCTTGTTTGAATAGCTCAGGGGATGCCTTAATGTGTATCCCCTTTCTTGCTGGGGCAATCACCACCCGCTTTGCAACCTCAACCTCTGCTTTCTTAACAATAACTGTCTCGCCAATGCTTGCCTTGGCATTGCGCCTTGTAATACCATCCATCCTTATGACATTTAGCCCAATGTCACCAGGGTAAGCCCTATCAACTATGCTGACTGTTTCTCTTCCACCTTTAATAGAAACAATGTCACCAGGAAGCACACCTATCTTTCTCATGAATGAGGAGTCTATACGCACAATCCCCTTATTAACATCATCTTGGATTGCCTCTATTACTTTGAGCTTTATTTCTTCTGCCATAAAACCACCCGTTTTTAAATGCACTACTCACAAAAACACTTGTCATTTAAAAATCTTGTGAAAACAATGAAGCATAAGTTTTTAAGGTATTTATGCTTGATGTTTTAGCATGCCAGTTCAAGGCTTGGGTGTGGATATAATTCAAGTCTCAAGAATAGAGGAGGCTATAACAAGGTATGGTAATAGATTTTTAAACAGAGTCTTTACACCTGAGGAACAGCAATTTTGTGAGAACGTTGCTAGGAGCAAGCAACGCTATCAGCGTTATGCTGCGCTTTGGGCTTGTAAGGAAGCGGTTATGAAAGCCCTTGGCACTGGAGCCAGACGTGGGGTATATTTTCGGGTCATAGAGATACTCCACAAACCCACTGGTGAGCCAATGGTCAATCTTTCAGAGGGAGCATTGGAGCAGTTGGTGGAGTTGGGTTGCAATAAGGTTATGGTTTCTATGTCCCACGATGGTGATGTTGTGGCTGCAGCAGCATTAGTCATGTATCAAGATTAGCTAACTTCTCAGCCCATCTACAATAATCGCAATCCTCAGCGGGTTCTGGCATCTCACCTTGGAGCACCTCAAGTGCTCGTGCAAAAATCTTCTCTGCATTTGACACTGACACCTCAACCCTTATTAAATCGGTATGAAACACCACACTACCGTGCTCATCAACCTCAAGGGGATGGTAAAAGAGAAGGTATGCATAGTCCTCAGTTTGATAACCGTTCTTCCTTAGCAGGAGGTTGTAGATGTCGAGTTGGTCCTTGTATAGCAACTCTGTACCCTGCTTTAATGGAAACCCCCTTGTCTTGAAATCTAGCACAATAAGCTTACCCCCTTTCTCCAATAACTCATCCACAGCACCACGAAACCTGTTGCCCTCAGCATCAACCCAGCTCACACCTCTGAGATTGTTTCTCCACTTCTTCAAAAGCTCCAAGTCTTGAAACAGGTTTACACCCCTAAGTGAAGAGAGCTCAGGTGGTAACATATTCCTTGCTCGGAAAGAATCAAAATGGCACTTGATAACACTATCCATACCAGATGGCAGGCTTGGAAAAATCCCCAAAGGGCGTCTTATGCCCTTTTTAAAATGGAGCCAGAAGCATCTCGGGCACTCATTTAGGAGTGCGAGTGTGGATGGTGAAAAGGAGTAAGCCATGCTATGGCTCTATAAAAAACTATTATATAAATCTTCGCCAACAAGCTTTTAAACAATTCCTAGCAAACGAATTCTTTATGCAAAAACAGCAACTCGTTGCTCAGATTTTGACGAAACTCAAACCATTTGCTCCCCAGGGTAAGGCTCTGCCACAACTCGGTAAGCGCTCCTTTAATTATGTGAGTTTAGAGACATTGGTGCAGATTCGGGATATTTTGAAGCACCCCCCAACCACTCCTGAGGTTAGATTGCCGAGACCAGAGTGCCCAGTAACAAGGGGTGGCTCAGCAGGTGGGCATGGCTTGGCATTCTACAAATCCCAGATGGCAGAATATCTTGCCCAATTCGGGGTGTATATCCATGGGGTCAATCTTGTTCCCTTCACCGTATACGAAGCAATTGCAAATTACCTTGAGCAAGAGGTTGTAAAAGGAGAGCTGTAATTAGAGCGTAAAATTTATAATCCTATCCAATTTCTTCTGAATGAAACTATTTAAGCTTGTTAGGGGGTGTTTAGAGTTTGGTTTTGAATGAGGCGCTATTCTTTGGATTTGTAATATTGGATCTCTTCCTTGCTCTCATATTTCTTAAGATTTGGGGTAAGACCGGTATTGTGGTCTTTTATGTAATTCATATAATTATGTCCCAGGTTACAGTAAAGATGCAAATCACTCTCTTTGGATTTACCACAATCTTTGGGAGCATCTTGTTTGCAGTGCTATTCCTTTGTACTGATATAATCACTGAACACTTTGGGAAGGAGGAAGGTTACAAGACAGTTAACATAGGAGTTGCTTCCCTAATCTTCTTCATCTTGGTTGTTCAAACAGCTCTTTTGTTTATTCCAAGTTCCACTAACCAAGTAATAGGCTCCTTTAAGAATCTCTTTGTTGACCAATGGAGAATTGTAATCTCTGATATTGTAATCTCTTATCTCCTCATTCAAAAATTTGATGTGTGGTTTTTTCATAAAATAGCTGAGTGGACTAAAAATAAGTATCTATGGCTAAGAAACAACCTCTCCACTTGGACCTCTCAGACAATCACAGCAATTCTATTTTTCCAGGCAGCATTTGCTGGTACAATCCCCCAGAGTATTCTCTGGCAAATAATCTTTGTTGGGTTGGTTATGAAATTAATTGTGGCTTTGTTTGATACTCCTTATATCTATTTGAGTTACTGGTTCTTACCGAATAATATCAAAAGGAGTGTAAAAAATTAACCTTAGTTAGCCTTAGAAATCCGTCTATGTTGCTCCATGAGTTCTCTAAACCCTTCGATATCAACTCTAAACCCTCGCTCTTTGGCTATACTTATTGTTAATTCTAAGGGAAAACCATAAGTGTCTAATAAGCGAAACGCTACCTCACCAGGAATCAGATCACTTTCACTAGAATCCAAATATTTCGCCAGTTGTTTCTTACCTCTTTCGAGTGTTCTGAGAAATGTTTTATACTCATACTCGAAGATTGCCTTAACTGTTTGAGTAGAGCGGTACTGTATCTCTTGACTAAGTACCTCAATGGAGCCTTCAACCAACTTCAAAGGGTTTTCAATCCCCAACAAATCCGAGAGCCCAATGGTTCGTCTTATTAACCTCCTCAAAACATAACCCTGCAACTTGTTGCTAGGCATTACCCCTTCATTTGCAATGTGAATACTCGCCCTTAGGTGGTCACTAATTACCCTTTGGTACTCAGGGGCATTGGGGCTTTCCACTGAGGCCTCTTGGCTAATTAGTTCCACCAGTTGGCTAAGCGGGGGTACCTCAAACACACTGCTCTTACCCATAAGCACAGCGGTTAATCTCTCAAGTCCAGCTCCAGTATCCACACACCTATTCCTTAAGGGGGAGAGTGTTTGGTCTTCATCTCTAGTATACTCCATAAAAACCCCTGCATTCCATATTTCAACATACCTCTGGGAATTGTCTCCTGGGATGGCTCTAGTTCCGTACTCCTCTCCTCTATCATAGAACACCTCTGTACATGGTCCCAAAGGACCTGTTTCTCCCATGGACCATAGGTTGTCTTCCCCTTCTATTACAAATATTCTCTCAGGGGAGAACCCCAAATCCTCCCAAATCCTTTTTGACTCCTTATCAGGGGGTATGCCCATATACCCTCCAAATACAGTAACTGCTAACCTCTCAGGTGATAAACCAAATCCATTGGTAAGGAGCCGGTAAGCAAGGTTGAGGGCTTCCTCTTTCCAGTAATCACCAATAGACCAACTGCCCAGCATATAGAAAAATGTTAGGGTGTCTGGAGTTTTTCCCACTTTGTCTATATC